>CAUVGV010000095.1:0-9246 GCA_963551505.1 uncultured Kingella sp. | reverse complement strand
AAAATTTAGGAAGTTTTCATTATGCTGCAAACTGTATTTGACCGCCCCATTTATCTCAACCGCTTGAAAAAATACCAAAACAGCGAATTTATCAAAGTCATCACCGGCGTTCGCCGTTCGGGCAAGACTTTTGTGCTGGAAATGTTCCGCCGTTATTTGCAAACCAGCGGCGTGGCAGAGGCACAGATTGTGTTTTTGAACTTTGAATCCATGCAGCACCAAGCCTTGCGCACCGCCGAAACGCTGTACCGCTATGTGATGGAGCGTTCGCAGGCGGGGCAGAAAATGTATCTGTTTTTTGATGAGGTTCAACGGGTTGTAGGCTGGGAAGATGCCGTGAACAGCCTGCGGGTGGATTTGGATGCGGATATTTATCTGTCGGGCTCAAATTCCTCGCTGCTGTCGGGCGAGCTGGCGACGCTGCTGGTGGGGCGAATGGTGGAAATTCCCGTGTTTCCCCTTTCATTTCAAGAATATATGCAGTTCCGCCAATTCGACGGCGTGCCGGACACACTTTTTCCCGAATATGTGCAGCGCGGCGGTTTCCCCGCCACGGCGTTGGTGGAAGACGAAGAAGTGCGCCGCACCATTTTGGACGGCATTTTCAATTCGATTTTACTCAAAGATGTGAGCGAGCGTGCCAACCTGCGCAACGACGGCGTGTTGAGCCGCCTCGCCGCCTTTTTATTGAGCGAAACGGGCAACAGCATTTCCATCAACAACATCGCCAACACCCTAAAAAACGAGGGTATGAGTGCAAGCAACAACGCCGTCGCCAAATATGTGGACTTGCTGGAACAAGCGTTCATTTTCTACCAAGCCCGCCGCTACGACCTGCGCGGCAAAGCCCATTTGCGCACCCAAGCCAAGTATTACGGCGTGGACACGGGCTTGCGCAACGCCACGCTGAACAAATCTTTCCGAGACAATTTCGGGCATCAGATTGAAAACATCGTGTTTATCGAACTGTTACGGCGGGGCTACCAAGTGGACGTGGGCAGTTACGACAACACCGAAATCGACTTCGTGGCAAAAAGAGGCACAGAAATCCAGTATTTTCAAGTCGCCATGCAACTGCCCAACAACAGCAACCGAGAAATCGGCAATTTAGTCAATCTGCCCGATAATTATCAAAAAACCGTGCTGACAGCGAACCGAATGGATGTAGGGGAAGTGGACGGCGTGAAAGTGGTGCATGTGGTGGATTGGTTGGTGGGGTAATCCATAATATGTTAATATCTACACAACCTACCTACTAAGGATATTATATGAAAACAATTAAACTACCTCATTCTATAAATCAATCCCTAAACGAATTTTCAGTGTTTTCTTGCTCAAAATATAATAATTTAAAAATAGGCAACGATAACCTAGGGAGGAATAAGTTAATTGTTTCTGATATTTGGTCTTTTTGGGACTATATAATAAAACGTTTTGCAGAGAAAAATCACAAAAAAGAAGAAGATAAAAATATTTTATTTTCTTTTTTAGAGCAAGCGAGGCATTTCTATATAAGTGGGGAATCTAGCCCTGTAAAATCTCAAGCATTATTATATTATTACTCATTTCTAAATTTATCCAAGATAACATACCTAATAAATAAAAATTTCAATAACTTATCATCTAAGAAATACACTCATGGAATATCAGAGGTTTATAAGAAAATATTTAAAGACTGTGAAATATCAATAAAAACTTCAGATGCGGGTGATATTCAGATTGCACATGAAATGCTTATGTTATTTGATTCTAATATAGCACCACAGCCAAATACTAATAAACATAATTTTAATATAAGAGAAATTCTTTCTCACTGTACAGGAATTCATAGATCTTATAGCGAAATATATAATAAAGCAGAGTCGTTTATCAAAGTAGTCGATTACAGTTTATTCAAACGTGGCAAGGATTTATATTTTGTGGGATATTTGGATAATTCCAAGCCAATTTCTGACAAAATCCCAATGTTAAGAGCTGCAGGATATTCCATAGATGAATTTAAAAATGATAGATTTACTTTAAATGAAAATAATTTAGTGTTTGATGAATTAGACTTTTTTAAGGATGGATTTTATTTTTTTGATAAAATTAGAATGCCTCATGGTTATTCTCATGATAAAATACCTAAAATATATTATGAGGGACTATCAAATAAAATTAGAGGCAGAGGAGTTTGGTATTTAGTTGGAAATAATGGATACACTCTGTATTTATCAACCTCAAATAACCTTAGATACAGATATAGTCAAGAGTCAATAATTTATATAGTAATGTTTTTTTTGGTTCTATAACTAGGTATAACCCTTATTTATTTGATACCTTATTTTCAGATAAGGAACAATGGTTAATTAGTGAATTTTTGATGACGCAACCTAAACAATTCTTATATTTATTAACATCTCATGTACTAGGTCAGCCAGTATTCAAAGCTCATGTAAATTTTTAATATATTTTAAGTAGCTATGCCCACCAACCGCAATTTCAACGACCTCTACGCCTTACACCCAAGTCATCAAGCTCGGTAATTTCAGCCGTGCGGCGCAGTCGCTTGGGGTGCAGCCGTCTGCGCTCAGCCACCGCATGAACGATTTGGAAAACCGCTTAAATACCAAGCTGTTAAACCGCACCACCCGTTCCATGTCGCCCACGGAGGCGGGGCAGCGGCTGTATGAGCGGATTGCGCCGATGTTCGGCGGCATTCAGGAGGAGCTGGCGGCGTTGGGCGATTTGCGCGGCAAAGTGTCGGGCAGGCTGCGGATTAACGCCGCCGAAAACCCCGCCTATTGCCTGATTTACCCGAAAATCCGCTCATTTTTGGCGCAGTTCCCCGAAGTTGACGTGGAGATTTTGATTAACAACAGTTGGTCGGACATCGTGGCGCAGGGCTTTGATTTCGGTGTGCGGTCGCTGGGCGACGTGGCGCAGGACATGGTCGCCGTGCCGATTTCGGGCGAACGGGCGATGTACGTCGTTGCCGCACCCGACTATCTCACCCGCCACAGGCAGCCTGAAACGCCGTCCGAACTCGCAGCCCACCGCTGCATCGTGCCCGCGTTCAACGCCTTTAACCGCTTGGACGACTGGGAATTTTTCCAAAACGGACAAATCCACCGCGTGCGCGTGCCTGCCAGCCTCACCTTCAACAGCACCACCCTGATCAAAATCGCCGTCCTCGACGGCTTGGGGCTGACTTGGCTGCCGTACTACGCCGTCGCCGACGAACTCGCCTCGGGCGTACTGGTCGAA
This sequence comes from uncultured Kingella sp., assembly GCA_963551505.1. Classification (GTDB taxonomy): domain Bacteria; phylum Pseudomonadota; class Gammaproteobacteria; order Burkholderiales; family Neisseriaceae; genus Kingella_B. Next base: position 6,000 of record CAUVGV010000095.1, on the reverse strand, counting down.
CTGTTCGCCCACGAGTGCGCCGTCTATCCGCCGATGGCGTTGTACTACCCGCCCAACCGCCACAAAACGCAGGCGGCGGAAGCGTTGATTGAGTGGTTGAAAATGGAAGAGGCCGTCTGAAAGCTGTTTCAAACAACCTAAAAATCATGGCTTCGCAATATTCAAATTCCTCCCCACATACCGCTCGGGCTCCGCAAAAATCCCGCAAACAAACGCCGCAATACTTTTCCTTGACACCGCGCCGCCGGTTTCAGGCTGCCCTTTGGGCGTGAGTTGGTAGTCCACTTCGTCTGCGTCGGTGAACCAATCGGGGCGCAGGATTGTGTAATCCAGGCCCGACTGTTCGATGATGTCCGCCAGTGCGCGGTAGGGGCGCAGCACGGCGCGCAATGGCTCGTCGTAGATGCCGATGGACGACACGGCGACCACGCGGCGCACGCTGGCGGCTTTCATGGCGACGATGTTCGCGCCCATTGCCGCCAAATCGCCCGCCAGATTGACGTACACCACGTCCTGCCCCGCCATGGCCGCCGTCAAATCCGCCACGTTCAGCGCGTCGCCCGCAAAAGTGCGGTGGGTTTTGGCGGCGTTTTTCGGGCGGCGGGCGAACAGGGTCAGGCGCAGGTCGGGATGGCGTTCGGCGGCGGCGATCACTTCCCGCGCCAGCGAGCCGTTTGCGCCGATGATTAAGATATTTTTCATGCTTCGTTCCTCGTGTTGAATCAATGGAACGCAGTATAAAGCCATTTTCAGGCTGCCCATTAGTTTGCACGCAGTCTTACACAACAAGACGGCGAATCACAGATAGCACAAGGTAGTACAGTAAAACTGGCTTTGTCCAAATCTCCGATTTGGCAACAAAACATTTCGCCCGTGGTGGGCAAGCCAATACTATGGAACGACTATAGCATTCAAGTTCGCAATATGCGCAAACACACCCCCCAACCATCAAGGCAGCCTGAAACCACCATTTTGCCCCCAATACACCACACCCCCGCGCAAAGGCAGCCTGAAAACTTGCCCAACGCCCCAGCAAAACGGTATGATTACGCCCATTTGCAGCCGTTTGCTGCGCGTGTTTTTATTCAGCAACCAGAAAAAGGGTAGCCCTATGAAATTTCGTTCCGTTTTAACTTTGGCAACAGCCGCAGCCTTATTGACTGCGTGTTCCGCTGCCAAAAATTCCGCCCCCGTTGTGGCGGGCAATGGCGTAGGCGGCAACACCACCGCATCGCCCTACAACCCCAGCACCGCCACCCCCTACGACAACGCAGGCGCAACAGGCAACGCAAGCAATCCCTACGGCGCAGCACCCTACACGCCCACCCCATCCACCGTTTACAACCCCAACACAGGCACAACCAGCAGCACAGGCGCAGCACCCTACACACCACCCGCCGCGCCCGCGCCAACCACCAGCGCATACAGCAACCCAACAGGCGTTTATCCCAGCGTGGACGTAAACGCCACCCACCACCAAGTTGTACCGGGCGACACCTTATACAACATCGCCAAACGCTATGGCGTAAGCCAAGACAATATCCGTGCATGGAACAACATGACCGACGACACCGTTAAATTGGGGACCAGACTGCGGGTAAAGCCCCATAGCGCGAGCGGCACATCATACGGCAACGGCAGCACAGCCACAGGCAGCTACCGAGTAGTTTCGGGCGACACGCTATACAGCATCGCCCAACACCACGGCATGACCGTAAGCCAGCTTCGCGCGGTAAACAATTTGCAAGACGAAAACCTGCGTGTGGGGCAAACCTTGCGCGTAACAGGCGCAGCCGTTGCCAGCACGCCCGTTGTTCAACCCACGCCGGCTGTTACCACGACAACCACCACAACCAGCGTAACCACCACGCCCACTATTACTGCATCGGGCAAAACCGCCAGCCATGCGGGGCTAACATGGCAAAGCCCACTTGCAGGCGCAAGCGTGAGCAAAGCATTTAGCAGCAGCACGCGCGGCGTAGAATTGCAAGGCTCGGCAAACCAAACCGTTGTTGCCGCCGCCGATGGGCAAGTGATTTTTAGCGGCAACGGCCCGCGCGGCTACGGCAAGCTGGTGGTGGTGCAACACAGCCCCAACTTGCTCACCGCATACAGCAACGGCGATAACCTGATTGTGAAAGAACAAGAGCGCGTGAAACGCGGGCAATCGCTCGCTAGGCTGGGCAGCGCAGGCAGGCTGCATTTTGAAGTGCGCGAAAGCGGCACGCCTGTAAACCCAAGCAACTACATTCCGTTTTAAACGGACAAGGCAGCAGGCAAGGGGATAATGACCTTGCCTGTTTTCTTGTTTATTGTTGTGCGGCGTGGAGCGGGTTTGGCTTTACCCGAGATTTCGGGCTGAAACCTTTGCAAAACCCTAGCAGCAGCCTGAAACCTGAAATGGAGCGGCGACGGCTCGTCGCCAACACTTCAAACATTGCACTACTGATTTACCAAGATGTCGGTGAGCCGCCGACGCTCCATCGGTTACAGGTTTTGCAAAGATTTCAGGCTGCCTATGATTGACGGCATTGGCGCAATCCACATAGGCAGCCTGAAAACTAAAAATTTCTGCCCCGCCACCACATCCACGCCACGCATTGCCCCAAGGCAGCCTGAAAACCCGAAAGCCATCCCATGATTATCGTGATGCAACCCCACGCCAGCGAAGCCGCCGTGCAAACCGTTGTCCAATTTATCCGCGCCCAAGGCTTAACTGAGCATCTATCGCGCGGCACCGAACACACCATTATCGGCGCGGTGGGCGATGAGCGCGTGTTTGACCCCGCCCAAATTGAAGCCCTGCCCGAAGTGGAACGCGCCATCCGCATTGTGCAAGATTGGCGCATCATCAGCCGCGAAGCATGGGCAGACGACACGCAAATCGTTATTCGCGGCATTCCATTTGGCGGCACAAACGCCCCGCAAACCATTGCTTACATCGGCAGCCTGAAAACGAGTGAAGCCAAAACGGATGAAGCGAAAACAAATGAAACGCCAGCCCCCGCCGTGTTGCTAGACCCGTTCTACCTCCCCGCCAACCCCTACGCCCCCAGCAGCAACCCAAGCGAAGCCGACATCGCCCGCCAACTGCAACACAGCAGCAGCCATTGGCACAACGCGCACAAAGCCGTTGCCGTTCGCATCCGCGACAGCGCGCACATTCAAGCCGCGCTCAACGCCGAAGCTGATTTGCTCTACCTCGGCGGCGAACTCATCAACAACCGCTATCTCCTGCACGAATTAGGCAGCCTGAATGTGCCCGTTGTCGTTTGCAAAGACATTCACCACACCGTGCGCGACTGGCTGATTGCCGCCGAGCAAATTGTGCTGCGCGGCAATCAACACATTTTGCTGGGCGAAGCGGGCACATTGAGCCTACACGGCGCGCCCATCCGCCTAGACGTGGATGCCATCGTCCAAGCCAAGCAACAAAGCCATCTGCCCGTGTTGGCGAACATCAGCACGCTCGCCCATCGTTTTATGCCGCTTGCCACCTTGCGCCAACTCGCCATCGCCGCAGGCGTAGATGTGATTATTGAATAGGCAGCCTGAAAAACGCGTTTGCCCACAAGATTACACACGCCACATAGGCAGCCTGAAACGCAGTTCAACGTCATCAACGAAACAGCAACCCAGCCGCCCCAAAGGCAGCCTGAAACCCCATCAACCCACTCATCTCCCAACCACCATGCCCCAAAAAGCCCCCATCCGCAAACGCATCGCCCGCCTGTTTAAACTCCTGATTTGGCTCTACCACACAGGGCGCAGCCTACGCCAGCTAGACAACGCCACCGATGAACACCGCGCCGCCACCCTGCGCCACATGGGGCAAAGCTGCCTAGACACGCTCGGCATCCAAATCCACGCCAGCCCCAGCCCCAACCCCGCGCAACACGGTCTGCTTATCGCCGCCAACCACGTCTCATGGCTGGACATCTTCGTGATTACCGCCCTCTATCCCGCCAGCTTCATCGCTATGCAGGAACTCAAAAACTGGCCCGTTATCGGCAAAATGGTTACCAACGCAGGCACGGTATACATCGACCGCAGCAACCGCAAAGACATCAACATTATCAACGCCGCCATCTCCCGCGTGTTGGAAGCCAACGGCAACGTCTGCTTTTTCCCCGAAGCCCGCACCACGCTGGGCAACGGTATGCTCCCGCTCAAAGCCGCCCTGTTTCAGGCTGCCTTAGACAGCAACGCCCCCGTGCAGCCCATCGCCATGCGCTACTACGATGCCGGCGAACGCACCACTGCCGTCTCGTTTGCCAACGCCAACCTGTTCCAATCGCTCTGGCGCATCGTCTCCATTGAGCAAATCAACGTCAAAGTCAACATCGCCCCGCAGCTTCTACCGCGCGATTTGCCCGCAAGCGACCGCTTTTTGCTTAAAGACCAAGTGGAGCAAGCCCTGCTGCCCGTCGTGTTGTCCGACAGTCCCAACCCCGAGCAAGTGATGCCATAATCGCAAGCGAACAATGTTTTCAGGCTGCCTCAATATCAGAGGCAGCCTGAAAATCAAAATAGGGGGCAATAGCCTGTCGTTCAATCCAATAGGATGAAGCCGTCAATGCGTTATTGCGTGTTGGGCTGTTGATACGTTTTCAGGCTGCCTCAATCGCCAAAGGCAGCCTGAAAACACTCCCGCTTACTTATCCTTCTTCCGCCCAAACCGCCCCTTCAACCCCGCGCCCAAGCCCACCGCTGCCAGCGCAATAATCTTGCCAAACTTCACAAAAAACGCGCCAATCACCGCCAGCAAGCCCAGCTTTTTCGCCGCCACGCCGCCGATTAACGCCGCCAAACCATATTCCGCCACCTTATCCGTGGTCGCGTTAAAGTCCGCATAGCGCAAGCCTTGGTTGAACTCAATATTGCTCAACAGCTCCCGCGCCACAGGCTTCATCTTGTCAATCTCTTTCAAATCCGTAATCAGCGTTAGGTTGATGTAGCCTTTTCTGCCCAGTTGAAACGTGTTGTAGTTCACCGCAGGGTTTTCATCCTTGCCGCCTTTTTCATACACATCAATGGACCAAATCAAACGATGCGTTGCCGCATCATACTGCGGTTTTTCAATCCAGCCGCGCGTTTCCGTTTCCGCCAACCCTTTGGATTTGCGCACTTTATTTTGCTCTTCGTTGCCCGCTTTCAGCTCGCTGAGCATGGATTCCGTGTCCCATTCTTTTGCGTCATCGTCTTTGATGTAGCCCGAATCCACATAATCCAAATCCACCCACCAAGTAACATCTTCGCCCTCTTTTACCTCGGGCAATATCAAGCCATAGCGGTTGGGATTAGAACTGTTGCCATGCTCCACCATCAGCGCATTCGCCGCGTCTTTTTTGATGAACAACATCCCCGCAGGCAGTTTCAGGCTGCCTTCCGCGCCCAAAGGAATGGTGGCTGGGCCTTTGATGGCATCATCGTCCAAGCCATTTTCTTCGGCTGGCTTTGAGGCGGCTTTTTCGGCTTGACTGCCGTTATTCGCCTGTTTGGTTCGGTTGGCACGCTTACGCGCCGCCTCTTGGGCACTTTTTTCCAACTGCGATTGCCCCGCCGTATTCGGTTCATCGCCTGCCTGATTTGCCGCAACACCCGCCGCCGAAGACAACGCCAACAGCGCACACAAAACCGCGCCAGCCAATTTTTTCTGATTAAACTGATTCATCCAACAATCCTTGTTCACAGGTAAACATAAGCTCCTATCCGAGCCGTAAAAACGTTTTCAGGCTGCCTCAATCCTCCGAGGCAGCCTGAATTTTAACCTAAAAACAGAAATCTTAACAAAAATTATCGTATGCTTAACGAGCAATACAGCCTAATACTCCCGCCGCTCTTGGCAGCCTGAAACCAGCGATTGCAAATCGCGCGGCAGCAAAATCCGAATGTGCTTGTGTTCCACATCGATCAAGCCATCTTGTTTGAATTTAGACAGCGTGCGGCTCACCGTTTCCAGTTTCAGCCCCAAATAGCTGCCGATTTCCTCGCGCGACA
>CAUVGV010000094.1:0-9319 GCA_963551505.1 uncultured Kingella sp. | reverse complement strand
CCTAAGATACTGTCAGATATGATGCCCCTTGCGGAGCTTGAAATATACAAGGCAGTCTGAAAGCAGGGCTGAAACCGTATAAGTAGGTCGGGCATTTATGCCCGACGTTTTTGGTTGTGCCGTAAGTAAATAGATTAGCGTTTGTCGGGCATAAATGCCCGACCTACACACTTTTCAGGCTGCCTATCGGTTATCCCCAATAGGCAGCCTGAAAAGATTAAGCAAATGATTTACAACATTTGCAGCCGTGCAATGCGGTTATCCAGCGTGGGATGGGTGCTGAGCAGCGAATCTTTGGCTTCGCTGGCGATGCCCATGGCGGTCATGTCTTTGGGCAGGTCGCTGGTGTGCCCTTTGAGGCGTTGCAGAGCGGCAATCATTTTGGGCGCGCCCACTAATTTAGCTGCACCTGCGTCGGCGCGGTATTCGCGTTGGCGGCTAAACCACATCACGATAAAGCTGGCCAGGAAGCCAAACAGCAGTTGCAACACAAAGTTCACCGCCAAATAAATGCCGTTGTTGCTGGATTCGCTGTCGCCACGCCCTTGCGCTACCACGCTGGCGATGATGCGGGCAAAGAACACCACAAATGTGTTCACCACGCCTTGAATCAGCGTGAGCGTTACCATGTCGCCGTTACCGACGTGCGCCATTTCGTGCGCCAACACGGCTTCCACTTCGTCGCGCGTCATGCTGTTGAGCAAGCCTGTGGACACGGCTACCAGCGAGCTGTTGCGGGTTGCGCCTGTGGCGAAGGCGTTGGGCTCGGGCGAGTTGTAGATGGCGACTTCGGGCGTTTTCAAGTTCCATTGGTGGGCTTGGTTTTGCACGGTTTGCAGCAGCCATGCTTCTACATCGTTGCTGGGGCTGGTGATGACTTGCGCGCCAACGGAATGTTTGGCGATGGTTTTGGACAGCAGCAGGGAGATGATGGAGCCTGTAAACCCGACTACGGCGGCGTAGGCGAGCATTTGCCCCATGCCGCCGCTGCGGGAGTTGATGCCCAGCACGCTTAACACGATGCTGATAACGAGGATAACGGCAAGGTTGGTGGCGAGAAAGAGGGCAATGCGTTTCATGTGTGTTCCTTTGTAGGTGGTGTGGTTGAATGGTTTTAACTTTGTTGAAGGCAACGCCTTTTCAGGCTGCCTTTGGGGGGTACAGAAAGGGGTGGATAGTAATGGATGTGCGCCGTTTATCAAATGGGGGGATGTGAAAAACTATGCAAAGGGCGGGGAGGCAGCCTGAAACGCAACCAATGAAGCGGCGATGGCTCGTTGCCCAATGGCGTATTCAACAGAACTTTACTGAATTGGAAAATGTTGGCGAGCTGCCGACACGCCATCATTTGGCGGTTTGGCAAAGGTTTAATGCCGACAACATCGGCGCGTATTTCCGTTTTCAGGCTGCCTGATAGTTCGCCAGCCATGCGCTGTGTAGCATCGCGCCTTGTAAACAGGCATCGGAGCGGATGTTGGCGATGGCGATGCAGCGGTTTTGGCTGTTGGCGATAATCGCCCAATGGTGGCGTAATTCGGGCGGAACGCCGTGTTCTTGCAGCAGTTGGAACACGTTTTTATGCCCGCGCCCATGCGGCAGGGCGATGCTGTCGTGTTTGCTGGCGCATCGCAGGCAGCCTGAAAGCGTGTGGATGGCGGGCGTTTCAGGCTGCCATGTTAAGCCTGCTTGCGCGGCGAGCGTTTTTAGGCTGCCTATTTGTGGCTGCTGCCATGCAAGGCTGCTGAACAGGCGGTTGGGCAGCGGAAACAGGATTTGGCAGTGCAACAGGGCTTTGCCGCGCGGCAGTTGCCATGTTGCGCTGTGGGCGGCTTGGTCTAGCACGCGGGCGAAATCGGCTAGGCTGCGTTTGCTGGGCGTGCCAAGCGCGTAAACATGGGCGAAGCGGTGCAGCATTTGGCGACGGCGCAGCGGGCTGAGTTGCTGCCATGCGGGGCGGGAGAATTGGTTGCGCGGTGTGTGAATGCGTTGCCAGTCTTCGACGATGATTTCGTTTAACAGCGCGTGTTCGTCTTGCAGCGTGGCAATGGTGGTTTGCAGGTGGGCGGCGGCATGAGGCAGTCTGAAAACGAGTTGCGGCAGCATTTGATGGCGCAGCCAGTTGCGCAGTAGGCTGGGGTCTTGGTTGCTGCTGTCGTGCACATGGTTTAAGCCGTGCGCGGTGGCGTAGGCTTCAATTTCGGCGCGGCTGTACGCCAACAGCGGGCGCAGCAGGGTTTTGCCTTGCCACACGCGGCTGGGCGGCATGGCGGCTAAGGCGCGGATGCCGCCACCGCGCAGGGCGGCGAGGAAAAAGGTTTCTATTTGGTCGTCTTGATGATGCGCCAGCGCAATGGCATCACAGGGCTGAGCGGCGAACACGGCGTAACGTGCGGCGCGGGCGGCGGCTTCTATACCCTGCCCTTTCGGCTCAACGCGCACGCGCTCGGCGGCAAAGGGGACGTTTAACCGTGCGCAGGCGACGCGGCAAAAGTCTAACCATTGGTCGGCATCGGGGTTTAAGCCGTGGTGAACGTGAATTGCGGATAGGGTAAACGGGTGGCTGGTGCGCAGGTTGGCAAGCAGATGCAGCAGCACCATGGAATCCACGCCGCCGCTTAATGCGAGGCAGATGCGTTGATGCGCGGGGATGTGTGGGGCGATGGATTGGGGGATGAGAGGCATGATTTTTGAGGATGGGATAGGGGTTTTAGGCAGCCTGAAAACGGGTTGGCGATGGTTTTAGCTACGCTGAACTTCGTTTCAGGCTGCCTCTACGATGTGTTCCAGCAGTTGCCCAATCGCACGAGCCTGCTGGGCATACGGCTGCTGATATTGAGAACCTGTATTCATTATTTGCATAGGCAGATTTTATGACATAAAAGCGCGGATACAAGGCAAAAAGCGCAGCAAGGTTGGACACCTTGTGAGCATTTTTAACGCAGTAGCCGCGTTTTTAGGGCATGAAAGATGCCTATGCGAATAGTGAATACAGGTTCTAAATCACCACCGCGCTGCCGTACACATGGTCAAAGCGCACCCAGCCGCCGATGGCGTGCAAAACATATTGCGGCTACACGGCGTTGGATAGCTGGGTATCGGGCGCATAGTGGGCAAGAAAGGTGGTTTGCAAGGCTTGCATGATTTGCTGGCGGTCTTCGCCCTGTATGCGCGCAGGGATTTCTAAGCTGTGCCACGCCGCTTGATGGTGGCTGTCAAAATAGATGGGCGACAGCGCATAGCGTTGCACATAATAATCAAACATTTGATTCAACTGCGAAAACAAAACAGGCGCGTCATCGTGGCGCGGCAGCATCACAATGGGCGCGGGCGCGGGCGCGTGGGCAATGGCTAAAACAATGTCGCCGTCTATGCTTTGGGCAAACTGCGTGCCCGCAAGGGCAGCATCCGCGCGGATGGTTTGCCATGTCCACAAATCCATGTCGTCGGCAAAATGGTTCGCCATAAAATCGGGGTCGGGCGTGCTAAATGTGAGCAGATTGCAGAAATCGCCGTAGCCGTAGTGTTGCAAAAACTGGGCGCAATCGGGCGGCAGTTGCCATGCTTGGGTTTGGCTGGGGCACAAGGGCGCGAGCGTGCCGATGGTGAATAAATTGCGCATAATAGGCAGCCTGAAAACTAAAAGTTTCAATAATGTAAGCAGGGTTTAACGGTTGGTTTTAATCAGTTCAATTTGCTGCGGTTGCAGCACGGGCAAAATCAATTCTTCATCTTCGGCAAATTCAATCATCAAACTGAATTGGGGGTGATGGAAAATTTCCACCACCACGCCTATTGTGCCCGCGGGCAAAATTTTCCCCGATAGGCTAATGGGTTCAAGCGTGCGGATGGTGTCAAACAGTTGGTAATACGTCATTTTCAGGCTGCCTCAATATATCTCGCCATCTTGCGCCAATCAGTTGCACAAATTTTCAGCAATCAAAAATTATCGTGTGAGAACAAAAAATTAAGCCAGTTATCCACACGTTGTACACGCGGTTTTCAGGCTGCCTTGGGTATAACGAGCGTATCAAAGGCAGCCTGAAACCTTTGCAAAACCTATAACCGATGGAGCGTCGGCGGCTCTCCGACATATTTTCAATTAGCAAAACTACTTTAAATCAACTGTTTGGCGACGAGCCGTCGCCGCGCCATGTTAAATTTCAGGCTGCCGCTGGGGTTTTGCAAAGGTCTCAGCCTGAAAACCCCGTTTCAACTACACCCCTGCAACGCCTGCCACACCCGCAGCGCATCGCGTGTTTCCTTCACATCGTGCACGCGCACAATCTTCGCCCCCTGCTGCACCGCAAACAGCGCAGCGGCAAGGCTGCCCGCCACGCGCTCGGCAGGCACTTCGCGCCCTGTCATCGCGCCAATCATGCTTTTGCGCGACACGCCCACCAGCTGCGGCAAATCGTGCTGCAACGGCAAGCGGTTCAACTGCTGCATCAGCGCGATATTGTGCGCCAGCGTTTTGCCAAAGCCAAAGCCCACGTCCAATACCAGCCGCTCGGCAGCGATGCCCGCCGCAAGGCAAGCCGCCGCCCGCGCATCCAAATACTGCGCCACTTCCGCCGCAATGTCGCCATATTGCGGATTGTTTTGCATATTTTCAGGCAGCCCTTTCATGTGCATCAAGCACACACCCGCCCGCGATTGCGCCACCGCTTCCACCGCGCCCGCATCTTCCAAGCCCTGCACATCGTTAATCACATCCGCCCAGCCGCGCTCCAACGCCGAGCGCATCACGCTGGCGCGGCGCGTGTCCAAGCTAATCGGCACATCCCAATGCGCCAATTCCGCCAAAATCGGCTGCACGCGCTGCCATTCGGCTTCGGGCGACACATAATCCGCATTCGGGCGCGTGGATTCGCCGCCAACGTCCAATATATCCGCGCCATCTTTCAACAGCTGCTCGGCGTGCTTTAAGGCAGCCTGAAAACTGCGCGAATACGTCCCCCCATCTGAAAACGAATCGGGTGTCAGGTTAATGATACCCATGATTTTGGGCGTGGATAAATCCAGCACAAAACGCGCCGTTTGCCAAATAGCCTGCATCTGCATGATGATTCCTTAAAAAAACGCAAATCATAACGCAAGAAAGACCGTTTTTCATAACAAGAAACAACGCAGCCAGTTAGTTCCGCTATAATCCGCGCCTTTTCAACGAACCTATATTCGCTATTTGCATAGGTATTTGATGACATAAAAGCGCGGATACAAGGCAAAAAGCGCAGCAAGGTTGAACACCTTGCGCACATTTTTAACGCAGTAGCCGCGTTTTTAGGGCATTAAAGATGCCTATGCAAATAGTGAATACAGGTTCCAACCAACAAGGAACACTTATGGATAATAATCAATACTATGGCGCAGTCAGCCGCTTTTTGCACTGGATAATGGCAGCCGCATTCGCCTTTATGCTGTTTACCGCGATTAAATTTATGCAAGACGATTACAGCTGGATGGGCGCGCACAAAACAACAGGCTTCGTGCTCACCATTTTGGTGGTGCTGCGCGTGATTTGGGCAGCAATAAACGCCAAAAATCGCCCGCATGGCACTTTAATCGTCAAATTGGGACACGCCGCCCTTTACGCGCTGATGATTGCCGTGCCCGTGGTGGCGTTAATTCGCCAAGCAGGCTCAACGCGCGGCGATTTTGTCGTATTCGGCATGATCATCATGCAAAAAGCCCCCGTCGAAGTGCAATGGATGACAGGCTTGGGCAACGCGCTGCATGGCAAACTTGGCTTTTTGCTGTTTGCGCTGGCAGCTGGGCATATTGTGATGGCGATTGTGCATCAGGCGAAGGGCGAGAAAATCATCAACCGCATGATTGGTAAATAACAGAGGCAGCCTGAAACCAATTAGGCAGCCTGAAAATCCATTTCTCCACCCCCGACACAGATAAAACACGTTTTGCAAACCAGCAAAGCGTGTTTTGTGTTTTCAGGCTGCCTCAATAGCGCACCACATCGGTTAAACGCTTAACCCAAAACACACAATTTTGCCCACTCATTTACTGGCGCACACAAAATACCCACAAATTTTCACATTCCTTAAAATTCTCCTTGCGCACCCCCATCCATTTCACTATAATGCGCAGCAGATTTAAGCCCTACCCCCCAACCACCGGGGCTTAAATTTAGAAACGCCGCAAGCCCGCCCATCCCCGCTTGCGGCGTTTCGCAGTTTGTGCGATTGGGAAACTAATCCAAACGAGATACCCCAGTTAAAAATTAAAAAACAATCGTGATACATCATTTATTTTCAACTGCCCATCAACACCATGCAAATCACCCTTATCGTCGCCCTCGCGCAAAACCGCATCATCGGCAACGCCAACCAAATCCCGTGGCACATCCCCGAAGATTTCGCCTTTTTCAAACGCTACACCACAGGCAAGCCCATCATCATGGGGCGCAAAACGTGGGACAGCCTGCCGCGCAAGCCCTTGCCCAACCGCCGCAATATTGTGATTACGCGCCAAGCCGATTGGCAGGCGGCGGGCGCGGAGGTGGTACACGATTTTCAGGCTGCCTTGCCAGCCTGCGCGGGCGAGCGCGAAGCCGTGGTGATTGGCGGGGCGCAGATTTATGCCGCTGCGCTGCCGTTTGCCACCGATTTGCGTTTAACCGAAATCGCGCTCAATCCTGCGGGCGACACGCATTTTCCCGAGTTTTCGCGCAACGAATGGCGTGAAATCTCGCGCGAAGCCTGCGTTTCGGCAGCGGGCATTGCCTACGATTTGGTGCATTATCAACGGCAAGCGTAAGGCGGGCGAACTGCGCCTTATCCCATCAACATCAGGCAGCCTGAAACGAATTTTGTCGCGCAACGGCGTTTCAGGCTGCCTATCGTTTAGGAATTTCCATGTTCTCCAAAATCCACCACCCCGATTATCGCCGCATGATTGAGCAATACGCCGCGCAATTTTCGCCCGCCGAAACCGCGCTGCTGGGCGAAATTTTGAGCCGCTTTGAATTTGACCCCATCCAAGAGCAAGCCCTAGCCCAAGCCGTGTTGCAACAAAGCCGCTTTGACCCCAACGCGGGGCATTGGGCGGAAATGGATGACGATGAAGACAACGTGGGCATTTGTCCACATTGCATCAACCCGCCCGCGCCGCCTTTGCGCGATTATTTGATGTGGCGCGAGAAGCAGGCGGGTTGAACGCGGGTGCATAATATTAAGGCAGCCTGAAACACCAATCCGCGCCCCCTACGGCTTGCTGGCAAGCCGTGCACTAGCAAAAGGCTTTTCATGCTGCCTTTCTTGCCCCAATCTCTCGTTTCCCTTCATCCCAATCACATGGCGTTGCGCCGCCATACCCACGCTAGATGCGCTGAACAACCACCATCGCGCCCCCATCAGGCAGCCTGAAAGCCAGCCAAACCAAGCTAAACCAAAACGCGCAGCCCAACCATCTTTTTCAGGCTGCCTTTTCCCACGCCAAGGCAGCCTGAAACCCCCGCGCAAAATGCTATAATCCGCGCTCGTTATGTTCTCCATTATTCCCGCGCCATGACTTCTTTTGCCGATTCACTCGCTGCTGGCATCGCCCAGATGCGGCTCAACATCCCCGCTGCGCAACAGCAAAAGCTGCTTGCCTATCTCGCCCTGCTGCAAAAATGGAACAAAACCTACAATCTCACCGCCCTGCGCGACCCTGCGCAAATGGTGAGCCATCATCTGCTGGATAGCTTAACGCTGCTGCCGTATCTGGCGCAGGCGCAAAGCATGATTGATGTGGGCAGCGGCGGCGGTATGCCCGCTATTCCCGCCGCCATTTGCCGCCCCGATTTGCGCATCACGATGGTGGATGCCAACAGCAAAAAAACCAGCTTTCTGCGCCAAGCCGCGATTGAATTGGGTTTGGACAACATCGCCGTCAGCAGCAGCCGCGTGGAAGAATTGGGCGAGCATCGCGCCGACATCGTTACCAGCCGCGCCTTTGCCGAGCTGGCGGATTTTGTGCGCCTCACCCGCCATCTGCTGGGCGACAACGGGCATTGGGCAGCGATGAAAGGCGTGTATCCCGCCGAAGAAATCGCAAGGCTGCCGCCCGACATCCAAGCCTATCAAATAGACCCCATCCACGTCCCCACACTCAACGCCGAACGCCACATCGTTCTGCTGCGCCCCACACAAGGAACCCAGCCATGAGCGCAAACATCATCGCCATTGCCAACCAAAAAGGCGGCGTGGGCAAAACCACCACCGCCGTCAATCTCGCCGCTTCGCTGGCGCACCGAAAACAGCGCGTGCTGCTGATTGATTTAGACCCGCAAGGCAACGCCACCACAGGCAGCGGCGTGGACAAAACCGCGCTGGAACAAGGCGTGTACCACGTTTTGCTGGGCGAAGCCGACATTCAGGCTGCCAAAATCCGCAGCGAAGCGGGCGGCTACGATTTGCTTGCCGCCAACCGCGAGCTAGCGGGCGCAGAAATAGAACTGGTGCAAGAAATCGCCCGCGAAATGCGCCTGAAAAACGCGCTCGCGCTGGTTGCCGATGATTACGACTATATTCTGATTGACTGCCCACCCACGCTCACCCTGCTCACGCTCAACGGGCTGGTCGCCGCCGATGGCGTGCTCGTGCCGATGGTGTGCGAATACTACGCGCTTGAAGGCATCAGCGATTTGGTCGCCACCGTGCGCAAAATCCGCACCGCCATCAACCCCAAACTCGGCATCTTCGGCATCGTGCGCACGCTGTATAACAACCAAAACCGCCTAGCCCAAGATGTCAGCACCCAACTGCAAGAACACTTTGGCGCGCAACTGTTTGCCACCACCATCCCGCGCAACGTGCGCCTAGCCGAAGCCCCCAGCCACGGCTTGCCCGCGCTGGCTTACGATGCCAAAGCCAAAGGCACGCTGGCTTATTTGGAATTGGCGGATGAAGTGTTGGCAAGGAAGTAAGCCGCGTTGCACCGCCCCATCCCATTCATCGCAATAGGCAGCCTGAAAACCCGTTTTCCATTTGCCCGTTTACCCATTTTCAGGCTGCCTATTGAAGCGCAACAATAGGCAGCCTGAAATTTATAGTGGAATGAATAGTAGTAGGGTGTGTGGCTTTGCCCGCACCGTTTAGTGATGTTCAATGAATGGCGTGCGGCTCTGCCACACACGCTACCGATGCTGTTTTTATTGTGAATGACCATAAAACGGAGCGGCAGCTCGCCGCCAAATGGCTTACGTTTATCGGGTTTGCACAAGTTTCCGCCCGCCCCGTTTCCGCCCACCCATCGCCTTTTTGTTGCCAGCGCAGGCGTTTCGCCGCCTACCACGAGCTGGGGCAAGCCCCTGCACCCCGCC
>CAUVGV010000093.1:0-9328 GCA_963551505.1 uncultured Kingella sp. | reverse complement strand
GTTTATAAAGCATATTTAAGCTAACTGATGTTTTTGTTAAAAATGCGGATAAGCGCATGGCCTCGGGTAGTGGCATTAAGCGCGTTAGATTAGGCCAGCTTTTTAATTTGAACACGGTATTAGGATTGATGGGATGTACCAAACGCCCATTTGCTGTCCACAATGCTACTTGCCACATGGTAGAGGTAACGGTTGCATTGGCACGGTCTAAGATATTGTTTTCATCTGGGATGTTTTTGAGCTTGATATTGGGACGCTCTCGGCGACATAGTTCCCGCAGTTGCTCAGGAGGCACGGCAATCCAAACGCGTTGCGTAGAAGGGAATATGGCGAGAACAGGCTTATCATCAACCAAAATAGCTGCGTTGCGCTGATGCGCCAAAATTTCTCTGAATGAGCCCAATATGCCAGCACGAGGGTCAAAGCGTGGAATGGTTACTTCGCTAGAACGATGGGCGTGTGCTGAACGTGTGGGTTGCTCTTGTGTAGCGGCATTGTGTGGATGCGCTGATGCATTTGCCATGTTTGGACGAACCACCCAAATGCCATTGCCTTGCAATAAATTGCGCAGATTCAGGAAAAGCGAATCAAATTTAATGGGCTTGGGCAGATAGGGAGCGGTTACGGCAGGAGGCGATTTGGAGAAAAACACCACAACGCTGCCTGAAAAGTCATGTTTCGCTTTTTGCCATGTCGCCAAGCCATTTGCACCATCGCCATCTACGATAACCAACTCAGGTTTTTCACCAGAATTTGCGCTGATGACTTCGTAATTGGTTGTGTTGTGCATTTTGAATGCCATTTTGAACATGGCTTGTTGCTGTTCGTCCATAGCTACAAACAACAACTTCACCGTTTTGACGTGGGGTAAGTCATGATTCATTTTATTTAATGTCCGAATGAGCCGTTACTAAATCGTTGTAGCAGTTGGCTCATTGCCAACACTACTTCCTCAGGTAATGTTTGAACTTTTGGACGCAACTCTTGCAAGAGATTTTCCAAGCGAGTCCATTCTTCTGCACGTTCATACAAGTCAAACAAGGTGATATAAAGCTGCGATTCTTGTGGATACTCAACAATGGCGTTTTCCAACAATTCCATTGAGTTGTCTAATTGACCATACATCAACAAGGATTCTGCTTCTTTCAAGATGCGCTCAGTGGCGGTTCTTGGTTCGGCATTGACATCCGCTTTTTCGGTTACAAGAGCTTGGTAACGCGCTTTTTTCAGGCTGCCTCCATCAATCCATCCTTGTTGGATGCCCAAGTCGCGCAATGCAGCTTCATTAGGTGCGGCTTCTAGGCGGTCAAACACGGGGTGTTGCCCCAATGTATAGCCCCAGCCAAGCATGCGTTCTTTTACTTGTCGGCCATATTGACCTAGGCTGTAATACAGATTCCACAAATGCCCCGCAAAGCCGTTGATGTTTTTAGCGCGATAATCCAGCGATAAAGCGTCAATCAGCAAGGAAGCAGGTTTTTCTGATTTACGGATGGCTTTATTCATGTATTTCACCGCAGCGTCGTAGCTCAAAACATTTTTTAGGAGTTTGACACTTTGCTCAGGTTCCATAAACGCCAACACCGCGCCTTTTTCATCCGTGCTCACGCCTGAAATCACGCCACGCCCAGCAACCAAAGGTTTATGCGGTTGTTTCTTCTCAACTTCTGCTTCTTTTTTCTTGCCGCGAATCGTGGGTTGAACAGGTTTGGCTTCTTCAAGTCCCAAGCCTGTTTTTTCGCCAATTTCTTCGGCAGTTTTCTTCACGCTCCAACCCAGTCTGTTTTCCGCTAACACACGCAAGCCCAGATGGTTTTCATCAATCGCCAAGCCTTCTTTAACAAATTGAGTAATTTGTTCTTCAGAAAGCGTGTCTTGGTATTGGGTTAGGGCTTCGGTAGCCGCATCAACATTTTTGGCTTGCAACCATAGCTCAACCAGCTCAAATAGGCGGTAAGCGATTCCGCAGCTTTGTCAAAGTAGCCGAATTGTTTGTATACGTTGAATTCGGTGAGCGTGTCCACGTCTTGAACGGAAACTTTGGTGTCGTCTACCACGTTAGTTGTGGCTACGGTGTCCCAATTTTCGTGTTCTGCGGGTTCAGCTGAATAGTCGTCTTCGTCATCATCATCCGCTTTGGCATGGCGGCTGTTGCGTGCGCTGCTTGATTTTTTGTCTTTCTTGCCTGCTGATGCTTTTTGCTTATTTTTTAAGAAAAATGCACCGAGCACCGCCAATACTGCCACGGCAATAATACCGAGTATTATTGGATCATCCATAGCGACTCCTTAACTACTAATTAAAATAAAAAATTTATTCCCGCCTAAGTTGCGGGGAAATTGAGGCACTTTAACAGATAATGCCTTGCTACTGCAATATTTTCACGTTTGTTCTGTTTAGCTGTTGTAATTTTATCATGATTTTATGTATTCTTACGTTTTCGCGTTTAATAGGAATTTGACTGTGATGCTAAAACGATTGCGCAGTTGGCAGCCCGAAGCCAGTGAAGAGCAGTTATCTGCGTTTATTCAAGAACATGGGATGCTGTTGGAGCTGTTGGACGAGAGTTGGCAAAAATTCGTTAAGCAACGCGCGGAGCTTTTTCAGGCTGCCTCGCCTGTTTACGAAAGCCATTATGCCGAAGGTTTTTCGGTGGAGGATTTGCGCCATGAGCCTGTTACCAACGCAGAATTGATGGCGTTTTTAAACACGTTTGACCGTGAGCGCACGCATAACGACCGCCCGTTTGGCGACCATATTGAATACACGGAACAAGATTGGGAGGTTGAGGAATAGCGTTTCAGGCTGCCTCAATAAATTCAAGTTTATCGCTGCGCTGATTTAGCGTAGCATGGCAACCGTTTTCAGGCTGCCTCAGCCTATTAGGCAGCCTGAAAATCATTTATCCATTATCAGGAGACAAACTATGACAACATTCAGCAAACTCACACTCGCCAGCGCAATCGCTTTTGCCTTGGCAGCTTGTGGACAAGGTGGCAGCTCTACGCCAGCCGCGTCGTCGGCATCAGGTTCAGCCGCGCCTGCCGTAGAAAAAACCGAAATCAAATTCGGCACAACCCCCGGTGATTTCGGCACAATGGTTACCGATAAAATCAAACCTATGCTGGAAAAACAAGGCTACAAAGTTACGCTTACCGAGTTCCCTGACTACGTTACGCCTAACAAAGCCTTAGCCGAGGGCGCGATTGACATCAACATTTTCCAACACAAGCCTTATTTGGATGGCTTCAAAGCCGAGCACAAATTGGATTTGGTTGAAGTGTTCCAAGTGCCGACTGCGCCGCTGGGTTTGTATCCAGGCAAATTGACCGCGCTTGACCAAGTGAAAGAGGGTAGCACCGTTGCCGTGCCTGACGACCCGTCTAACTTTGCCCGCGCTTTGGTGATGCTCAACGAGCTGGGCTGGCTGAAATTGAAAGACAATATTGACCCGCTCAAAGCATCCAAAGCCGACATCGCGGAAAATACCAAAAATATCAAACTGGTAGAAATGGAGGCGGCGAACTTGCCACGCAGCCGTCAAGATGTTGATTTTGCGGTGGTAAACGGCAACTACGCCATGTCTAGCGGCATGAAGCTCACTGAAGCCTTGTTCCAAGAACCGAGCTTTGCCTATGTGAACTGGTCTGCCGTGCGCACCGCCGATAAAGACAGCAAATGGGTAAAAGATGTAACCGATGCTTACAATTCAGACGAATTTAAGCAATACGCCAAACAACGCTTTGTGGGCTACAAATACCCCGCTGCTTGGGGCGACAACGCCGCGCAAAACGCTATGAAAGAAGCCTCTGCCGCTTCTGCGGCATCGCCTGCCCGATAACTCGCGCCATCCGTTTTCAGGCTGCCTCTATGCTGCCTCTATTGTTTGGAGGCAGCCTGAAAACACCAAATGGTGCGACTACATCGCGCTACGCAATCTGTTAATTCAGCTTGACACTTCTTCGCAATTTGATTACATTGCACCGCTGTATCACGCAACGGAAATAAGCATGTTCAAAATAGTTGGCATCCAATTGATTGTAACCGTTGCATTGAGTTTTATTGCCTACATCATCGGCGGTTTTCAGGCTGCCTTATCTTTGTGTCTGGGTGGATTTTCTTACTTGCTGCCCACATTGTTATCGGTGTTAATTTTAAAATTTTCGCGCTCGCCAGCGTGGGCGGGTGTAGGCTTTATCCTATCGGAAGGTTTAAAAATAATACTGGCGTTAGCCCTAATGGTGGCAATATTCGCGCTCTACCGCGAAATACGATTTTTGCCCTATTTTATTGGCTTGTTAAGCGTTAGTCATTTGGTTTTATTATTATTTTTGAGAGTTCAACGTTATGGCAAGTGAATCTATGACCGCTGCCGAGTACATCAAACACCACTTACAAAACTTAACAAGTTTGTCTGATGTAACCGAAGGGCAGGGGCTAAAAAATATCGCCGACTTCTCGTTTATCAATATTGATTCGCTGTTTTTCACCATCGTTTTAGGCGCATTGGGCAGCTATTTGCTCTATCGCGCCGCCAAGCGTGCCACGTCAGGCGTTCCGGGGCGTTTTCAGGCTGCCGTAGAGATTTTGTTTGAATTTGTGGATGATATGTGCAAAAGCATCATCCCTAATGAGCAATCGCGCAAAGCCGTTGCCCCTGTTGGCTTAACGTTATTTGTGTGGATTTTCCTGATGAATGCCATGGATATGCTGCCTGTGGATTTATTTCCGCTCATATTTCAAGGCATGACAGCTGAATCTCACGCGCTGCTGCGTGTTGTGCCTACCGCAGATTTAAATGTTACGCTCGCTATTGCCATTGGCGTTTTGTTGATGTGTATTTATTACAGCATCAAAATCAAAACATTGCGCGGCTGGGGGCATGAATTGGTTGCTGCACCATTTGGTGCAAAACTTGCCCCCGCTAATTTATTGTTGAATATTATGGAATTTTTGTCTAAAACGGTTTCGCACGGTATGCGGCTGTTTGGCAATATGTATGCAGGCGAATTGGTGTTCTTGCTGATTGCTTTGCTGGGTGGTGCTTGGGCATCAACAGGCAGCGTGAGCTTGATTGATCCGATATTGTTTGTATTCCATATTATTGCAGGGTTGGCATGGGCAATCTTCCATATTCTCGTGATTACCTTGCAAGCGTTTATTTTTATGGCTTTGGCTTTTGTCTATATTGGGCAGGCGCACGACCATCATTAATCTTTTCTTTTCGTTGTTTTATCAATAGGAGTAGTAACTATGGGCTTAATTGCTATCGCATGTGGTTTAATCGTTGCCTTGGGCGCATTGGGCGCATCAATTGGTATCGCTATGGTGGGTTCTAAATATTTGGAATCATCTGCGCGCCAACCTGAATTGATTGGTCCATTGCAAACCAAATTGTTCTTGATTGCAGGCTTGATTGATGCCGCATTCTTGATTGGTGTTGCGATTGCCTTGCTGTTTGCCTTTGTTAATCCTTTCGGTGCTGTACAATAAACGCGACCGATTTGTTTGATTAACCCCTACAAGAGGGCAGGTAAAGTGAATTTAAATGCAACCTTAATTGCGGAAGTCATAGTCTTTTTGCTTTTATGTTGGTTTACCATGAAATTTGTGTGGCCACCTATTGCAAAAGCATTGGATGAACGCGCTGATAAAATCGCCGAGGGCTTGGCTGCTGCCGAGCGCGGAAAAAGCGATTTTGAGCAGGCTGAAAAGAAAGTTGCAGAACTCTTAACCGAAGGTCGCAATCAAGTTTCTGAAATCGTAGCCAACGCTGAAAAACGTGCTGCGCAAATTGTGGAAGATGCCAAAGCGCAAGCCATAACCGAAGCAGCAAGTATTACCGAGCAAGCAAAAGCAGATGCCGAGCAAGAAATCAACCGCGCACGCGAAGCATTGCGTGAACAAGTGGCTGCTTTGGCGGTAAAAGGTGCTGAATCTATTTTGCGCCGCGAAGTGGATGAAAAACAGCACGCTCAAATGTTGGGTGCCTTGAAACAGGAGCTGTAACCTTATGATAGAGTATGCAACCGTTGCTCGCCCCTACGCAAAAGCCGTGTTTGAATTAGCTCAACAAAACGAGCAATTTGACTTGTGGTTTGGCGGATTGGAACAACTGGCTTGGCTGGTTCAGCAACCCAAAGTAGCTGGCTTAATTGGTTCAGTTGATTTAAGCGATTCCGAAAAAGCATTGCAACTGGTTAAATTATTAGACGGTTGCGAAGCGGTGAAAAACGCAGAGTTTAAAAATTTCATCAATGTGGTCGCAACAGAAAAGCGATTGACTGTGCTGCCTGAAATTTTTGAACAATACAAAACGCTTGTTTTGGCAAAAAACAATACCAAGCAAGCAATTGTTTATACCGCTTATGATGTTAAGAGCGAAGGTCAGCGTGCCAAAATCATTAGTGATTTAGAGCAGCATTTTCATGTTGGTTTGCAAGCCACATTTATTACCGAACCAGAATTGATTGGCGGTTTAAAAGTGGTTGTGGGCGACAAAATATTAGATTTGTCTATACAGGGTAAATTGCAAAATCTGTATACGACTCTGACAAATTAGGAGGATTTCATGCAGATTAATCCTGCTGAAATCAGCGATTTGCTGAAAGCTAAAATTGAAAAATTGAACACACGCGCCGAAGAAAAAACGCGTGGTACAGTTATTTCAGTTACTGACGGTATCGTGCGTGTTTATGGCTTGTCGGATGTGATGCAAGGGGAAATGTTGGAGTTTCCCAATAATACATTTGGTTTAGCGATGAACTTGGAGCGCGATTCGGTTGGTGCTGTTGTGCTGGGCGAATATGAGCACATCAAGGAAGGCGACGAAGTGAAATGCACAGGGCGCATCTTGGAAGTGCCGATTGGTCGCGAGTTGGTTGGTCGCGTGGTGAATGCATTGGGGCAGCCGATTGACGGCAAAGGTCCAATCAATGCAACACTAACCGCGCCAATTGAAAAAATTGCACCAGGTGTGATTGCGCGCCAATCTGTTGACCAGCCTATGCAAACAGGGCTGAAAGCAATTGACTCTATGGTGCCGATTGGTCGCGGTCAGCGTGAATTGATTATTGGCGATCGTCAAACAGGTAAAACAGCCGTTGCGCTAGATGCGATTGTGAACCAAAAAGATACAGGTGTGGTTTGTATTTATGTAGCAGTAGGGCAAAAAGCCTCTTCTGTTGCGAACGTTGTGCGCCAATTAGAACAACATGGCGCGATGGAACACACCATTGTTGTAGCAGCTACCGCATCAGAAGCAGCAGCGTTGCAATACATTGCGCCTTATTCAGGCTGCACTATGGGTGAATATTTCCGCGACCGTGGTGAAGATGCGCTGATTGTTTATGATGATTTGTCTAAACAAGCAGTTGCTTATCGTCAAATTTCTCTGTTGTTGCGCCGCCCACCTGGTCGTGAAGCCTATCCTGGCGATGTGTTCTATTTGCACTCTCGTTTGTTGGAACGCGCTGCGCGTATCAATGCGGATGAAGTTGAAAAACTTACCAATGGCGAAGTAAAAGGTAAAACAGGCTCTTTGACTGCCTTGCCCATTATTGAAACGCAAGCTGGCGACGTATCTGCATTTGTGCCTACCAACGTTATCTCCATTACTGATGGTCAGATTTTCTTGGAAACTGATTTGTTTAACTCGGGTATTCGTCCCGCTATTAATGCAGGTATTTCTGTATCTCGCGTGGGTGGTGCGGCGCAAACCAAAGTCATCAAAAAATTGGGTGGCGGTATTCGTTTGGCGTTGGCTCAATATCGCGAATTGGCGGCGTTTGCTCAATTTGCTTCTGATTTGGATGAAGCAACACGCAAACAGTTGCAACACGGCGAAGTGGTTACCGAATTGATGAAACAAAAACAATTCAACACTTTGAGCACGGCAGAAATGGCTTTGACGCTGTGGGCAATCAATAATGGCTCGTATGCAGACGTTCCTGTTAGCAAAGCATTGGCTTTTGAGGCTGATTTTTTGAATTATGTTCACACACAACATCCAGACACATTGAACGCAATCAATGAGTCAGGTGTATTGTCTGATGAAAGCGAAAAAGTTTTGGAAGAGGCAATCAAAACTTTCAAAACATCGTATAGCTATGCAGCCTGAAAATAAGTAAAGAGGGAGTCTTAAAATGGCAGTTGGAAAAGAGATTCTTACCAAAATTCGCAGCGTGCAGAATACGCAAAAAATCACACGCGCGATGCAAATGGTATCAACCTCTAAAATGCGGAAGACTCAAGAGCGTATGCGCCTTGCGCGCCCCTATGCGGATACGGTTCGCCTAGTAATGAATCGCTTGTCGCAAACGCAAACAGACCACGGCATCAAGCTATTGGAAGAACATAAAACCAAGCAACGCGCTGGCTTTATTCTGATTACAACAGACAAAGGTTTATGCGGTGGTTTGAATGCGAACGTTCTGAAAAAATTCTTTGCACAGGTTCAGGAATATCAAAGCCAAGGCATTGATGTTGAGATTGTGTGCCTAGGCAACAAGGGCTTATTGGCTTGCCAACGTGTTGGTTTGAATGTGATTGCGAGTGTAACCAATTTGGGCGACACACCTAAAATGGAAACCATGCTGGGCGCGCTCACGGAGATTTTCCGTCGCTACGAGCGGCATGAATTAGATGTTATCCATTTGGTCAGCTCGCATTTTGTAAACACCATGAAACAAGAGCCGCATTCGGAAATTTTGTTGCCCATCGGTGAGGCGGTGTTTAACGAAGATGATAACCAGCAACGAAACTGGGATTATCACTACGAGCCAAGTCCAGTTGCTGTGTTGGAATATTTGGTTAGACGCTATTTAGAGTCTGTGGTTTATGAGGCACTAAGCGAGAATATGGCGGCAGAACAGGCTGCGCGGATGGTGGCGATGAAAGCTGCTACCGACAACGCAGGCAATGCCATTAAAGAACTTCGCTTGGTGTATAACAAATCGCGCCAAGCGGCGATTACCACAGAATTGTCAGAAATTGTGGCAGGCGCAGCAGCCGTATAAGGCAGCCTGAAAATGCTAAAACAAAGTTAGGATACGATAATGAGTCAAGGCAAAATCGTACAAATTATTGGTGCAGTGGTGGATGTGGAGTTTCCACGCGATGCTATTCCCCATATTTATGATGCGTTGAAACTGGTTGATGTGGATTTGACACTTGAAGTGCAACAACAACTGGGCGATGGCGTTGTGCGTACCATTGCAATGGGCGCAACAGATGGTTTGAAACGGGGTTATACCGTGGAAAATACGGGTGCGCCGATTACTGTGCCTGTGGGTACGGCCACATTGGGACGCATCGTGAATGTGTTGGG
>CAUVGV010000092.1:0-9335 GCA_963551505.1 uncultured Kingella sp. | reverse complement strand
CTGTTGGAGAGAAAAAAGTCGGGCTGCCCGAGCGATGAGCAAATGGCACAGATTTTCGCCAAACTGGAACAAACCGCAGGGCGAAACGTGGCGGAGAATGCACGGGCGGTTTGGCGGGAAGCGGAGTGATGGGCAGACAGATTGGGTTGGCAAAGCCGACTAATAAACAAGGTCATCTGAAACTTCACGTTCAGACGGCCTTTATTCTCACGCCCCAATCGGCTACAATGTGCAAACGTTGCTACATTCAAGGAGACGATCATGCAAACCATCAGCAGCCGCGAATTTAACCAAAACGTTGCCAAAGCCAAAAACATGAGCGACACCGAGCCCGTGTGCATTACCGACCGTGGCGAGCCAGCCTATGTGTTGATGAACTATGCGGCGTATCAGTCTTTAAACAAACACCCCAAAAGCAATGCCGAACGCCTCGGCATGAGCGTGGAAGATTTGGAATTTGTGGGCGAAGTGGAATTTCCACGCTGCATTATCGCTGACCGCGAGGAGCTGTTTTGATGTATCTGCTTGATACCAATGTGTTATCCGAAATCCGCAAAATCCAAAGCAGCCAAACGCCGCTGCAATTTTTGGCGTGGTTCAACTCCATCAGCCTGAACGACTGCTACCTTTCCGTCATCACCCTGCTGGAAATAGAACAAGGCATTTTGCGCGTACAGCATCGCGGCGACGAAGCCCAATTTATGCGCCTGCAACACTGGCTCAACGACACCATTATCCCCACTTTTGACCAGCGCATTCTGCCCATCGACCGCCACACCGCCCGCATCTGCGCCCGATTGCACGTCCCCGACCAACGCCCCTACAACGATGCGCTCATCGCTGCCACCGCCATCTGCCGCGATCTCACGCTGGTAACGCGCAACGTGCGCGATTTTGCCAAGTTGAACGTGCCGCTGCTTAACCCATTTTCAGATAGTATCACGGCAGCCTGAAAACCACCCCGAAGCCGTCTGAAATCGTTGGCAAGCCTGTGCGCAAAGCCAAAAACAACAAACGCCGTCTGAAACCTGATTCAGACGGCGTTTTTCGGCATATAGGATAAAACGGAGGCTAAAAATCCCTACAAGCCTTATCCTATAAGGCTTTAAACGGAGTCAAAACCTTTGAACACAAAAAATGCTTTTTCTGCGGTTCAAAACAAGTCAAAAAGAACGGTAGCCGAAACGGCAAACAACGCTATAAATGCCATACCTGCGGCAGACAATTTAAAGGTGGCAAACGACTTAATCCGCAAGAACTGTGGCACGCCTATACCGCAGGCAAACAAACTGCTTCCCAATTTGCCGCCACATTCAAATGCAGCAGCAAAACCATTTACCGCCATCTCAAAAAAGCTGAACCCAAAGCTCAATTTGCCACGCCACAATGCGGCAACATCATCATGGACACCACCTACTTCAAACGCAGCTTCGGCATCATGGTTTTAATGGACAGCATCAGCGGCAAAGCCCTATTCGTTAGCGAAGTCAAACACGAAACCAATGAGCTATACGCCAAAGCCATAGGCAGCCTGAAAGCCAAAGGTATAGCAATCCAAAGCATCGTTTGCGACGGGCGGCGTGGTTTGCCACAAATGTTTGCCAATATGGATATTCCCGTACAGCTGTGCCAGTTTCATCAAGTTAAACCCATCAGCCGCTACCTAACCCGCAACCCCAAAACCGAAGCAGGCAAGGCATTTTGGCGACTGGTTTTAACACTAAAAAGCAGCACTCAATCCGACTTTGAACGTAACCTAGAAGCATGGTCTGATCTCCATTTTCAGGCTGCCTTTGGGGAGTGATGGAGGCAGCCTGAAAATTATTATTTGTGATGGGATTGGATTAGCATCAGAGGGTAGGGTGTGCAGCTTGGCTGCGCACGCTGTTTGCCCATCTCAACTGCGCGCGTACCTGCGGTACATACACTACAACCAGCGCACGGCTTGCCAGCAAGCCGTAGGGGCGCGGGTTAGGTATTTCAGGCTACCTAACTGTTGCGCCCGCGTTTGTGGCATAGGGGATCGGGTTATTTGTCTTGTTTTGCGATGGCTATGGGCGCGGGTGTGAG
Source organism: uncultured Kingella sp. (assembly GCA_963551505.1). GTDB lineage: Bacteria > Pseudomonadota > Gammaproteobacteria > Burkholderiales > Neisseriaceae > Kingella_B. Next base: position 7,265 of record CAUVGV010000092.1, on the reverse strand, counting down.
GGTTGGGCAGCCTGTGAAAATGGTTTTCGCGTGGGGTGCAGGGGCTTGCCCCTGCTCGTGGTAGGCGGCGAAACGCCTGCTCTGGCGAAAGATGGGCGATGCTTAAAGGCAGCCTGAAAATGTGAAATGGTAGGGCGGATGTTGATTGTATTTGTGGTAAAGGGAGGCATTTGGTGGGCAAGCGAATTGCACACCCTACGGGGATAAGGCAGCCTGAAAACAGAATTGCCCATTTTCAGGCTGCCTTTTGTTTAACCAATAATGCAGGGCACAAAGCGGTTGATGGTGTCGCGCAGGGCGATGAGTTTGCCGTGGAAGAAGTGTCCGCTTTCGGGGATAACAATCAGCGGCATGTCTTGCGCGGCGCACCATGCCAGCGGCTTGGCGATTTCCACCACTTCGTCTTTTTCGCCGTGGATGATAAGGGTTTTTTGCACGTCGGGCGCGGGCGGCGTGGGCAGGGCGTAGTGGTTGAGGGCGGCGCCGATGAGCAGCAAGAGGTCGGGCTGGCGCGCTTGGGCGGCGAAGTTGGCAACGTAGCCGCCAAATGAGAAGCCTGCGATGGCGAGTTGGGTGGCTTGGGGGTGTTGGGCGCGGGCGTGGTCAATCACGGCGATGCAGTCGTCGGTTTCGCCTTTGCCTTCGTCGTAGCTGCCTGCGCTGTTGCCTGTGCCGCGTAGGTTGGGCAGGTAGCAATGAAAGCCCATTTGCGCTAGGCATTTGGCGGCGGTTTGGATGACTTTGTTGGTGAAGGTGCCGCCTTGGGTGGGGTTGGGGTGGTTAATCACGGCAACGCCGCGCTCTGCGCCTTGGGCGGGGAGGTAGAGGGTTTCTAGGTTGCCAACGGGGCCGTAGATTTGGATGAGGGTTTGTTGTGCCATTTGGGGTTTCCTTGGGTTGATGTGGATGGATTTTTTCAGGCTGCCTTTGGCATAGTGAGGCAGCCTGAAAGTGGGTTAGCTGATGATGACTTTGATGCCGAGCGCGGTCATGGCGACGCCGAGTACGCGGTCTATCCAATGCCCTGCTTTTTGGAAGCGTTGGTTGATGGCGGGCATGGAGAGCAGGAAGGTTACCAGGGCGAACCATGCAAATTGCAGCACCATCATCCACGCGCCATACACGGCAAGCTGCCATGTGGGCATGGTGGGGGAGAGGACGATGGTGAAGACGGAGACGAAGTACACGGGGGCTTTGGGGTTGAGCACGTTGCACAGGAAGCCTTTGACGAGCGCGGTTTTGGCGGATTGGGGGGCGGCTTGGGCGGTGCGGATTTCGGTAATTTCGCCTTTGGCTTTGGCGCGGATGCCTTTGTAGCCGAGGTAGATAAGGTACGCGCCGCCGATGATTTTGACGGCGGTGAGCAGCCATGCGGCGGAGGCGATGATAGCGGCCATGCCGAGCACGGAGTAGGCGATGTGGATGCCTAAGCCGAGGGCTACGCCGAGGCTGCTGATGAGCCCGATGCGCCTGCCTTGCCCGAGCGTTTGTTGGGAAATGAAGACGAAGTCGGAGCCGGGGGACATCGCGCCGAGAATGTGGATGCCTGTGATGAGGATGAAGCCGTGCCAGAAGGTCATGGGGGGATTCCTTGGGGTGGATGAGAGTGGGGCAGCCTGAAAATAGATTGTGTGGCTGTGGGTGGTTTCAGGCTGCTTTGGGGTTGGTAAGGGTCTGCAAACAGCGTGCGCAGCGGGGCTGCACACCCTACGGCGGGTTGGATGACGCTGAACTGCTTTTCAGGCTGCCTCAAATTGGTCAAACCATGCCAGCAGGGTTTGCGGCAGCCAGCGCAGGTGTCCGCGCCCGCTGCCGCTCACAAAGCCTGCGTGCCCGCCGTGCTGCGGTTGCAAGAGTTGCACGCTGGATGAAACGTCGCTGCTTTGCGGCAGGTAGGTGGCGGGGTAGAAGGGGTCGTTTTGGGCGTTAATCAGCAGGGTGGGGATGGCGATGTGTTTGAGCTGGGGCTGGGATGAGGCGCGATGGTAGTAGTCAAAGCGGTCGGTGTAGCCGTGCATGGGGGCGGTGTAGGCGTCGTCAAATGCGCCGAGGCTGCGGATGGGGCGGGGGCTGGGTGGGACTTTTTTGAGCAGGGTGTGCAGGAAGTAGGGGGTGTAGAGCAGGTAGGGGATGCCGTGTTGCAGGGCTTGGGCGGAGGCGGTGAGGTTGAATGGGGTGGAGACGGTGGCGGCGGCGCGGGGGAGGGCGGCTTGGCGTTGTTCGCCGAGGTATTTGGCGAGGACGTTGCCGCCGAGTGATACGCCGACAACGTATAGGGTGGCGTAGCGTTGGGCGAGGAGGGCGAGCATGTGGGCGAGTTCGGGCGTGTCGCCGCTGTGGTACATGCGTTTGGCGGATACGCCGCCGCAGCTGCGGAAATGGGGGGTTACGCTGTGCCAGCCGCGGGCATGGGCGGCGTGGGCGAGTTCTATGGCGTAGTGGCTGCGGCTGCTGCCTTCTAGCCCATGCAGTTGCACGATGCAGGGGGCTTGCGGGTTGGGGGCATCGAGAAAGTCGTAGGCGACGAGGTCTTCGCAGAAGCGGTCGGGGAGGAGTTCGCGGCGGTAGGCGGGGGCGGGGCGGGCTAGGGTTTTGGCGTAGAGGGTTTCGCGGTTGCCGCCGCGTAGCCAGGTGGGGGGGAGGGGGTGGGTGGGGGTGAAGGGCATGGGTTGAAGTTGGTTGATTTTGTTTTCAGGCTGCCTTTTGGGTTGGCAAACAGCGTGCGCAGCAAGCTGCACACCCTACGGTTGGTTGCTATGCTGGACTGGTTTTCAGGCTGCCTTTAATGCTGACTAAAAGGCAGCCTGAAAAGCTATTTAGCTTGTGCGCTGGGCGATGAGCCGTTGCCGCGCCGTGTTAAGCCGTTGTTGCCCCATCATCCCTACGCGATGGTTTTCACGCTGTCGCCGTTGTCAAACATCAAGGTTTTTTCGGGGAAGCGCAGGGCGGCAAGGCGGTAGTGGGATTGGGTGGGGGCGATGCCTCGTTTGCGGTCGCGCCAGCGTGCGCCCACGGAAAAATCTACGCAGAATACGTTTTTGCGTGCACCGTGCCAGCCATTCGCGGGGACGTTGAACATTCCTTCGCGGTGTTTGGGCTGGGGGGCGTGGTCGTGCCAGTGTCGCCAGTAGTGCCCGATAACGACGGCGGCGTTGTCTTGGTAGTCGTCCCACCACGGGTTGCGGATGGAAAATCGCCAGCGTCCGCCTGCAAAAAAGGGTTCGCGGGCGATTTTTTCTATGCCGCAGGTCAGGGCGCGGATGGGGTGGCGGCTGCTGCGGTAGATGTCGTGGGTGGCGGTGGCGCGCAGCATGGGCGGGTGTTGGTTGGGGTTTTCTAGGATATGGGCGTGTTTGTGTTGCTCGGCGAGGTAGTCGTCGTACCACGGGGCGTGTTTGATGCAGCAATGCAGTTCGTCGTCCCATTCTTGGATAAGCTGGATGATGGGGGTGGTGTTGTTTTGCAGCTTGGCGATGGATTCGGGCAACCATGCGGCGTGAACGATGCGTAAATCTTGTCGTTGCAACACGAGGGGTTGTTCGCAGAGAAATTGAACGAGGGCTTGTTTGCTGTTTTCAGGCTGCCTTTGCCACGGGGCGTAGTTGTGGCTGTCTTTGCTGTCGCGTCAGACAAAAAACCAGCCTGAGACGTATTTGGGTTCTTGGGCGAGTAGGTTGAGTTCGTGGTTGACGAGTACCATAAAGGCGTTGCCTGCGCGGATGGCTTGTTTTGCCCAATCCACCACGGCGGGGGAATCGGGGCCGCGGTCAATTACATCGCCCACGAAGACGAGTTTGCGTCCTTGTGGGTGTTTGCCTGTGGGCGAGTAGCCGAGGTAGTGCAGCAGGTTTTGCAGGGCTTCAAATTGCCCGTGTACGTCGCCGATGATGTCAAGCGGGCAATTGGGTAGGGTTTGGATAAGGGGCATAATGTGGCGCTGGGTGGGTTTAAGTGGCTGGATTATAGCATTTTAGCGGGTTTCAGGCTGCCTTAACCGCATTGCATTAAGGCAGCCTGAAATCTATTTTTGCATTGAGGGCTTGATTTTGCACTCGGGCAACGCGGCGGGCGTGTAAACCGACACCTTCATTGGCGTGAGCGCAAACAGTTGTTCTATTTGGCTTTTGCTGCGCTCGGTGGCGCGTTGCAAGATTTGGTCGGCGCAGGCTTGGCGCAGGATTTGCTGTTTGGCGTGGTATTGCACTTCGCCCAGCACGTTTAAATCGGCTTGATAAAGGTTGAACGCGCCTGTGCGGATGTCGTACACGTCTATTTTGTCTAGCTGCACGGATAGGATTTCCACGGGCGGCAGGTTGATGATTACGGTCTTGTCGTCAAGGATTTGGATGTTGCGTTCGGTGAGCTGGTTTAAATCCAGCCCTGCGATAACGCTGCCGCGTGCGGTGAAAATGCCTTTTTGGCTGTCTTGCCACAGGGCGTACCAGTTGCCTTGCTTTTCGGTTTTGATGATGGTGTCAATGTGGTAGGCGGTGCTTTCTAGGCGGTTGAGGTCTTGGATTTGGCGCAACACGCTGGCTTGGTTGATGATTTGATGCGGGCTTTCAGGCTGCGTGATGCGGTGAACCAGCGCGAGCAGCGGGGCGCGGTAGTGCCATGCGCTGGCGATTAGGGCGAGAAGGATAAGCAGGCGGAAGGTTTTTTTCATGGTGCGATGGGTTTGGGAGTTTTCAGGCTGCCTGTAAATGGTTGCTTGGATTGGGAAATCAAGGGTGTGATTGGGTGGTGGATGGCAGCCTGAAAATGATATTTGGCGTGGGCGGTGAATGAATGCTTTTTCAGGCTGCCTTTGGGTTGGCGTGATGTTGGCAGAAAGTAGTAGGTCGGGCATTTATGCCCGACTTTGCGGATGGAATTTGTCGGGCATGAATGCCCGACCCACGGTTATCAAGGCAGCCTGAAAATGGGAATACTTGTTTTCAGGCTGCCCTTATCACATGGCGATGCGCATAACCATACGGCGCAACAACCACCGCACGAGTTGCCCACTATTTCTGCTCGCTCCCCGTTACCACAATATTCATCTGCTCGGGCTTGATATGCCGTTGCCATGCGGCTTTGATTTCTTCGGCGGTGATGGCGTTGATTTTGCTGTTGTAGGTATCCAGCCAGTTGGTGGGGCGGTTGTATAGTCCGATGGCGACGAGGTTGCTGGCAAGTTTGGCGTTGCTGTCAAAGCGTAGCGGGAAGCTGCCTGTGATGTGGGCTTTGGCTTGTTTGAGTTCGGCTTCGGTTACGCCGTTGGCAACGAAATCGGCAAGCACTTTTTGCGCGGCGGCAAGGGCGGCTTCGCTGTTTTTGCGTTCTGTGCCGAAGCTGATGTTAAACGGGGCGGCTTGTTCGTAGGCGGCGAAGCTGCTGGTTACGCCGTAGGTGTAGCCGTGTTTGTCGCGCAATTCTTTCATCAGGCGGCTGTCAAATCCGCCGCCGCCGAGAATGTAGTTGCCCAACACAAGGGCGAAGTAATCGGGGTCGTCGTATTTTAAAACGGGCAAGCCGATGCTGATTTGGGCTTGGCTGCTGGCTGCAAAGGGGATGCGGCTGGTGTGTCCGCCGTGGTAGGGCACGGGCGGCGTGGCGGTGTGGTTTTGCGCTTTGAGCGGCAAGCCGTTGAGCGTTTGGGCAACCAGTTGCTCGGCTTGGCTGCGCGTAACATCACCCACGATGATAACGATGGCGTTGTCTTGGGCGTAGTGTTGTTGGTGGAAGGTTTTTAAATCGTCCAGCGTTACGGCGCGGATGCTTTGCTCGCTGCGGTAGGCAGGTTTGCCGTAGGGATGGGTGGGGTAGTTGAGCTTGGTTTGCTCGCGGTTGGTGAGATAGCTGGGGTAGCTTTGCGCTTGGCGCAGCGACAGCACGGCGCGGTTTTGCAGGCGGGTGAGCACGGCTTGGTCAAAGCGCGGCTGGGTAAGGGCTTGGTTGAGCAAATCGGCGGTGGCGGTGAGTTTGCTGGGGTCGCTTAAACTGCGAAAGGAAAACATGCTGTATTCAAAGCTGCTGCTGCCTGAAATGCTGGAACCTAGGTCGTTGATGCGGGCGGCAAAGGTTTCTTCGTCTAGCTTTTGCGTGCCGCGCGTGAGCATGGCAGCGGTGGGCTGGGCGATGTCGCTTTTGCCATCGGGTTCGGCGGTGCTGCCTGCGCCTTTGAATATCACGGCGTAGTCCACAATCGGCAGCTCGTGGCGTTCCACCAGCAGAATTTGCGTGCCGTGGGCGTTGTGCCAGCGTTGAATATCAATGGCTTGGGCAAAGGGGGCGGCAAGAAGCAAAGCAAGGGGGGCAAGGGTTTTGAGACGCATGATGATGGGCTTTCGGGTGAATAAAGCGCGAGATTGTAGAATAGTTTGGCGGTGGCGGGGAGATTCGTGTTTTCAGCCTTGCGCGTTACGCTGCGTTATAAAAATCTTTAATCGCCAAATGCTTGCTCAATAGCGTATGAAAAGCTATTATCCGCCACTTGATTACCACGCCAAAAAGGAAAACAAAATGGCTTACACACTCCCCGAGCTAGGCTACGCCTACGATGCGTTAGAACCGCATTTTGATGCGATGACCATGGAAATCCACCACAGCAAACACCATCAAACCTATGTAAACAACGCCAACGCTATTGTGGAAACGTTGCCCGAAGCCTATCAATCGCTCAGCGCGGAAGCATTGATTGCCCGCATCGCTGAATTGCCCGCCGACAAACAAACCCCCGTTCGCAACAACGTGGGCGGACACGCCAACCACACGCTGTTTTGGCAAATCCTAAAAACAGGCACCACGCTTTCAGGCAGCCTGAAAGCTGCGATTGAACGCGATTTTGGCAGCGTGGAAGCCTTTCAAGCCGAATTTGAAAAAGCCGCGCAAACCCGCTTCGGCAGCGGCTGGGCATGGCTGGTGATTGAAAACGGCAAATTGAAAGTGGTGTCCACCGCCAACCAAGACAGCCCGCTGATGGGCGCAGCCATCGCAGGTTGCAGCGGCACGCCCCTGCTGACTTTGGACGTTTGGGAACACGCCTACTATTTGAAATACCAAAACCGCCGCCCCGACTACATCAAAGCCTTCTGGCACGTTGCCAACTGGGATGAGGCGCAACGGCGGTTTGATGCGGCGAGCAAGTAATTGTTAAAGCATAACAATAAGGCAGCCTGAAACACGGTTTATCCGTTTCAGGCTGCCTTTTTGGGTTTAACTGTGCTGAATAGATAAACAACTGAATGCAGATGGCGTTCAGTCGTTTTTGCGTTTTTAGCTTC
>CAUVGV010000091.1:0-9474 GCA_963551505.1 uncultured Kingella sp. | reverse complement strand
AACCTGCCCCCTTTCACAACAAAACACCATGACCGAGCCATCCCTCCAAAAAAACCAAGAAACCCCCGCCGTTTCCCCATCCGCAAAAAAAACCAAAAAACCTCGCCGCCTGCTTAAATACACCTTAGGCGCGGTTATCGTTCTGCTTGGCGCAAGCGCAGGCGGTGCGGCATGGCTGCTGAATACCAACAGCGGCTTGCGTTTTGCCGTGTATCAGCTGCCCAAGCTCGCCGACATTCAAATCACCTCCAAAACACTCACAGGCAGCGTGTTGCAAGGCATCAACGCCGATGAACTGCGCATCATCACGCCCAGCGCCGATATTGACATCAGCAACCTCTATTTCCAATGGCAGCCGAGCGAGCTATGGCAACGCCATCTGCACATCAACCAAATCAACGCGGGCGACATCCACATTCAATCCAAGCCCACGCCGCCGCAGCCCAAAAGCCCGCGCCCTGATGCGCCCACCAGCATCAGCCTGCCCATCAGCATCGCGCTAGACAACCTCACCATCAACAGCATCACCCAAGGCAAAAACCACACCGAAATCCTGCGCCAAGCCCAAGCCAGCTACATCTACAACCACCAAGAACACCGCATCAAAATAGGCAGCCTGAAAAACTATTGGTCCAGCACCCAAGGCGAACTTGCCGCCAGCACCGCCGCCCCCTTCGCCCTATCAGGCGATTTGGTGTCAGACGGCGAACTGGACGGCATCGCCGTCAGCAACGTGCTCAACCTATCGGGCAGCCTGAACAACATCAGCATCAACACCGCCCTAGCAGGCAACGGCATTGGCTTGCACGCCAACACCCAACTGCGCCCGTTTGCCAAACGCATTGACGACCTAATCGGCAAAGTGAACGTCATCGGGCAAGGCATCAACCCCAAAGCCTTCATGCCCAACCTGCCCGAAGCCTCCCTGTATTTCACGCTCGGCATCACGCCCGATTTGGACGACACCAAAACCACGCTGCGCGGTGCGCTCAACCTGCGCAACGAGCTGCCCAAAACCGCCGACAACAACGGCATCCCCGTCAAACTCATCAACGGCATTTTCACTATTGACGACAACGGCACCATCGCCATAGACCACATCCAAGCCAACCTGCTGCAAAAAGGCAGCCTGAAAATCGCAGGCGACATCCGCACCAGCGACCAAACCCTCAACCTCACCGCCCACATCGCCCAGCTCACCAGCAGCGATGTCATCAGCACCGCCCTTGCCCCCACGCTCAACGGCGACATCAAAGCCACAGGCGCATTCGCCAACCCCGCAATCAACTGGCAACTTGCCACCGACCGCGCCCAAAGCAGCGGCAGCCTGAAAATCGCCACCGACACAAAAAACGCCCAACGCACCTTGCTCATTGAAAACGGTAGCGTCAAAGCCAACAACGGCGGCGAAGTTAAACTGGCAGGCAGCCTAGAACTCTTCCAAAACCAAAAACTCGCTGTGCAACTTGCCAGCCAAAACTTCAACCCCAGCGCGCTCTACCCCAGCTTCCCGCAAGGTAACATCAACGGCAAAATCCAAGCCACAGGAGAAATCGCCAAGCAACAAATCCACAACGAACTCAACTTCGCCCCCTCCACCCTATCGGGCGCAAACCTATCAGGCAGCGGCGTTGTGGACTACCAAGACAACCACATCAGCCGCGCCGACCTCGCCATCCATCTGGGCAACAACCACATCAACACCAAAGGCGCATACGGCAAACAAGGCGACAACCTCGCCCTAGACATCAACGCCCCCAATCTCAACCTATTCGGCTTCGGGCTACAAGGCGCGCTCACCGCCAAAGGCAGCCTGAAAACCACCGCCAACGGCTACACTCAAGTGGATGCCAACCTAAACGGACAAGCCCACGGCTTTGCCCTCGGCGAAGCCCTGCGCATCCAAAACCTAGACTTCAAAATCCAAGCCAGCCCCAGCCCCACCGCCCCGCTCAACATCACGCTCAACGGCAACCACATCAGCGCAGGCGGCGTTGCCATCGACAACATCACCGCCAGCCTCAACGGCACGCAACGCCAACACCAATTCAAAGCCCAAGGCAGCCTGAAAATAGACAACAAACCGCTCACTCTACGCGCCGCCGCCAACGGCGGACTAACCGAGCAAACCCAATGGCAAGGCAGCATCAGCGAACTCAATATCGCAGGCGCGCTCAACCTACGCCTGCAAAACACCATGCGGCTAGAAGCCAGCGCCGAACACATCGTATTAAGCAAAGCCAGCTGGCAAGCCCTCGGCGGCAGCCTGAATTTAGACCAGCTCACATGGAGCAAACAAGCAGGGCTAGTAACCAAAGGGCGTGCCAACAACCTGAGCCTAGAACAGCTACACAACTTCTACACCTCGCCGATAGAACACAACCTCACCATCGCCGCCGACTGGGATTTAAGCTACACCCAAAGCCCGCGCGGCTACCTGAACCTGCGCCAACAAGGCGGCGACATCATCCTGCCCACCGCCCGCAAGCAGCCGCTCAACCTGCAAAACTTCGTACTCAAAACCACGCTGGACGGGCACGGCATCCACAACGCCATCACCGCCGACACCCGCTACGGCAAAGTATCGGGCGACTACAACATCCTGCAAGCCTTTGGCAGCGGCAAAATCACATCCGCCCCCGTCAGCGGCAAAATCCAATTTGCCAACGACAACCTAGAAAGCCTAAAAAGCATGATGCCCGTGGGGCACATCATCCAAGGCTCACTGCTCGCCACCGCCCAAATCGCAGGCACGGTGGACACGCCCAAACTCAGCGGCACGGTGAACGGCGAAAACCTGTATTACCGCAACCGCCAAGTCGGCATCATTTTGGACAACGGCAGCCTGAAATCCCATTTAGACGGACAACGCTGGCACATTGATTCGCTCACCTTTGATCGCAAAGGCGGCAAAATCAGCCTGACAGGCGATGCCGCCTATGTGAACAGCGCGCCCGATGTCAACGCCAAAATTACCGTCGCCCAATACCCCATCCTAGACCAAGCCAGCCGCCGTCTCACCGTATCAGGCAACACCGACATCAGCTACAACAGCGAAGGCATCACGCTAACAGGCAGCCTGAAAACCGACATCGGACGCTTTGGCTTCCAAGAAAGCAGCGCGCCCACGCTGGATGATGATGTAATCATCGTAGGCGAAATGAAACCCGCGCCCGCGCCCCCGCTGCCGCTCAAACTCAATCTAGAATTAGACCTTAACGACCGCCTGTTCTTCGTGGGCGAAGGCTTGCGCGTGTCGCTCGGCGGCAAACTCAACCTCAGCTCCCACACCACCGCCGACGTGCAAGCCGTTGGTAGCATTTACATCACACGCGGGCAATACAAAGCCTACGGGCAAGATTTGGTGGTGAAAAAAGGCATCATCTCGTTTGTTGGCCCGCTCACCAAGCCCAATCTCAACATCCGCGCCGAACGCCGCGCCTCCCCCGTGGGTGCAGGCGTAGAAGTGTTGGGCAACCTAGAAAGCCCGCGCGTCAGCCTTGTTGCCAATGAACCGATGAGCGAAAAAGACAAACTTTCATGGCTGATTCTCAACCGCGCCAGCTCAGGCAGCGACAGCGACAACGCTGCCCTTGCCACCGCCGCCAGCGCGTATCTTGCAGGCAAGTTCAACGACAAAATGGGCTTTGTGGACGACTTCGGTTTAACCACCCAACAAACCCGCAACACCGACACAGGCGAGCTCAACCCCGCCCAGCAAGTGCTTACCTTCGGCAAACAGCTCACCCAAGACCTCTATCTCGGCTACGAAGTTGGGCTGGGGCAAGCCAACCAAACCGTGAAACTCGTGTATCAACTTAGCCGCGCCTTCCAAGCCATCGTCCGCATCGGCACGCTTTCATCAGGCGGCGAGTTGAAATACATCAAACGCTTTGATTAACACAGCACAGATAGAGGCAGCCTGAAAACCACGTTACCCGTTTTAGCTCCGCTGAACTTCGTTTCAGGCTGCCACAAAGTTGGCAACCCACTTGCTTGCAAGCTACAATCCCCTTTTCTCATCAACCCAAGAAAGACCCGCCATGATTAACCAATTTGACATCAACCCCTACACCAAAAACCAGCTTACCGCCTATCTGGAAAGCAAAAACATCAACCTGCGCGAAGGCATGGACAACGAAGAAACCAACAAAGAAATCGCCGCCATCTTGCACGCAGGCTTTCCCAAAATGGTACAAAAAATTTACTCGCTGGCGAAATTTGAAAAATTCTTCTGGGAAAAACGCGAGCTGTTGCACCAACACATCGCCAATCGCTTCGCCGCGATTGATGAAAAAGCCGCCAAAAAAGGCAAGTAAATATCCAATGTAGGGCGTGAGACTTTGCCACGCTTCTATTCAGATATTGACCACCACAAAGGCAGCCTGAAAACCTGTTTTACCGTTTTCAGGCTGCCTCAACCGCACACTTAACCAACCCTATAAGGAAACCCAACCATGAGCCGAAAAGTTCAACTCAACAAAGGCGCAATCCAAGACAACGCCTTAAAAGCCCTCGTCAAATCCAACCTCTTCCGCCACAAGGTAGAGCGCAACAAAAAAGGCAAAGGCAGCTACAACAGACAGCAAGCAAGAAAATGGCAGGACGGTTCGTTTGAATCGTCCTGCTTTGTTTTGGTTGAGGCAGCCTGAAAACCAAAAATGGAACGGCGACGGCTCGTCGCCAAGTGGTTGATTAAACAGGGGATGGCTGGTTTACCAAGATGTCAGCGAGTTGCTGACGCTCCATTGATTGCAGGTTTTCAAAGGTTCCAGCCTGAAACGCATCGCCAGCCCAATCTTAACCATCCGTTACGCTATATCAGAATAAAAATAATGAAATTTCAAAGGGTTATTGATTTAACTTCACCAAACGTTTACAATGCGTCCGCAGTAAATTTTCCACAACCCTATACAGGAGCATACAAAAATGACCGATTGTCAAACACACGCAAACCACACCCACGTTCACGGCGCAAACTGCGGACACACCGCCATTCAACACGGCGACCATGTGGACTACCTGCACGACGGGCATCTGCACCACGCCCACGCCGAGCATTACGATGAACACCGCTTGGAAGTAAACGATGCCAACCCAGACGGCTGCCACCCCGTGCACACTTGCGGCGAACACCGCCACGGCGCAGGCTGCGGACACGAAGCCGTGCCACACGGCGACCACGTGGATTACTTGGTAAACGGTCGTTTGCATCATCAACACGGCGACCATTGCGATGACCACGGTCCTGTGCAAATCGTCAAATAATCGTGCAACAAAAAACACGCTCGCAAGGCTCTGCGGGCGTGTTTGTGTTTTCAGGCAGCCTGAAACGGGGAAAGATTAGCGAGGCGCGCAATCTTTAAACAAGATTTCATCGTTGGGCGAAGTGATGGTGGCGATGTTGGCTTTGCGTGCGTTTTTGCTGGTGAGCATTTCCATGTTGATGCTGTAGCCGCGCCCGCCAAAGATGGTGTCCACGTTGTCAGATTTGTTTAAATCGTATTGCATCACGCGGGTTGCGCCGTTCAATTTAGCAGCGGCGGTAACGGGAATGCCTGCGCCGTTAAAGTTGTATTTCACGGCAACGCGCCCTTGTTGGCAAGTGTAGTTTACGGTTTGTGTGCTGGTGATTTTTTTCGCGTTAATCGGACCGCGTGGGGCGGCGATTGCGCTGCCTGCGATAACGGTTAAAGCCAAAATGCTCAAAGTTTTTGCGATGTTCATATTTTGTCCTTTGCGGAAAAATGGGTTGATTGCTGCAAGGATTTGCAACGGGCGGCATCATAAATTTAGTGTTTATGTTTGTCTAGTAGGGCAGGTGGGTGTTTTCATATTTTTTCAAATGTCAAAACGGCTGAACTTTGGGATGTGGGTTCAGCCGTTGGTTGGTTGATTGGCGCACGCCAGAGGCAGCCTGAAAAGCTGTTTTGAAGCCGTGGCGAATGATGAGCCCCTTTAATCACGCCACGTTATCTGATAGGGAGGTAAGAGCACGGCTTGCAAGCTAGCCGTAGAGGCGCGGGGATGGTTTTCAGGCTGCCTCATAGTGCGCCCGCGTTGAGGCAGCCTGAAACTATTTCGCTGGCGATGCGCTGGATTGATGTTTTTCCCATTTGGCGCGGTGTTCGGGGGCGTAGGCAAGGTTGATGATGATTAAGGCGGGGATTTTGTTTCTTGTGTTGGCTTGGGCGGGGATGGCGAGCGCAAGCAGTGTGCCTTTTTTAAATAGCAGGATGCCTGCTTGTTGCATGCCTTGTTTGCGGCTTTCGGGGGTTTGGCTGGGATCGATTTGCAAAATGGCAAATTCATCGGCGGTTAAATCGGGGTAGGGGGCGAAGCCTGCGGTTTTCAGGCTGCCTAATAGTGCGTCAAAATTGAGGTCGGTGCGCAAGAATAAGATGGATTGCAACACTTTGCTGTCGTTATCAAACATAAACATTTGCTGTGGCACGTTGCCTTTGATGTCGCGCATATAGACGGCGATGTCGCCTGATTCAACGGTGATGCTGCGGTTGCCATAGGTTAAATAGCCGCTGTCGCTTTGCAGGACATCGGGATAAAGTTTTTTCAACTGTTCAACTGTGGTGCTGCCGATTTGGATTTGCTGCAACACATCGCTTTGGCTGGTGACAACGGCTGGGGCAGAATCGGTGTTGTTGCCCATGCGAACATCGCAGGCGGTGAGCGCGAGCGCGAGCAGGATGGGGGCAATCAGATTGAGTTTCATGGGCACTCCTTGGTTGGTAGGATGGAAGCGAAGTTGAGGCAGCCTGAAAACGGTGATTAAGGGCGTGAGGCAGCCTAAAACGGGGGCACAGCCGCGCCGCAGCGTTGCAACAGGGCGATGGTTTCAAACACGGGCAAGCCCATTACGCCTGTGAAGCTGCCTGCCAAATGCTGCACAAACACGCCGCCGATGCCTTGGATGCCGTATGCGCCTGCTTTGTCTAGTGGCTCGCCTGTGGCGATGTAGGCGGCGATTTGCGCGGCGGTCAGCGGGCAGAATTGCACGTTGTTTTGCTGCACGGTGGCGTGTTCGTGTGCACCGAACGAGACGCACACGGCGGTTAAGACTTGATGCGTGTCGCCCGATAGACCGCGCAACATTTCGGCGGCGTGTTCGGGCGAGGTGGGCTTGCCGAGAATGGCGCCGCGATGCACTACGCTGGTATCCGCGCTGATAATGGGGAATTGCTGCGCTTGCGGGTTGGCTTGGCGGGCGGCGCGGTTTTTGGCAATGGCGAGGCGCAGCACATAATCGGGCGCGGCTTCGTTGGGGCGCGGGGTTTCGTCGATTTCGGCGGCGATGTTGTGGATGGTGTAGCCGAGATTTTGCAGGATTTCGCGGCGGCGCGGGCTGTTGGAGGCGAGGTAGAGTTGGGGCATAGAGTGTCCTTGTGGGCGGGGTGAGGCAGCCTGAAAATAAGTGAAGCGAGTTTCAGCGAAGCTAAAACGAGTGAAGCGGGGAAAACAAGCGGAACAGGCATCGGGCATGGTTGGCGTGTGTTGCATAGGCGGGATGCGGCGAGTAATCCTATCAACGAGTAGCAGCCACGCATCATTTATTGAGCATGGCTAAACGGTGCGTGGCAAAGCCACATACCACATTGGGATTGAGGCAGCCTGAAAACGGTGTGATGGGCGTTTCAGGCTGCCTTTGGGCTATGTGGTGGGGCAGGGCGGCTTAACCCGCAGTATCTTTTAGGCTGAAACCTTTGTAGAACTTGCAACCGATGGCGCGTCGGCGGCTTGCCGACATTTGGCTAATCAATAAAGCCCTGTTGAACGTACTATTGGGCGACGAGCCGTCGCCGCTCCATTCTAGGTTTCAGGCTGCCTTATCCTTATTCAACTGGGCGCGGATAAGCTCCACCGCCATCGGGATAACGGAAACCACTACAATGCCAATCACCAGCACGCCAAAATTATTTTTCACCAGCGGCACGTTGCCAAACGCATAGCCCAAATAGGCAAGCGACACCACCCACGCTATCGCGCCGATGATGTTGTAGCGCAAAAAATGTCCATAATGCATTTTGCCCATGCCCGCCACAAACGGGGCAAAGGTGCGCACAATGGGCACGAAGCGGGCGAGGATGATGGTTTTGCCACCGTATTTTTCGTAAAACGCATGGGTTTTGGCGAGGTATTCGGGCTTGAAGATTTTGCTATCGGGGCGGGCGAACAGTTTTTCGCCGAAGTGTTTGCCGATTTCAAAATTGGATGCGTCACCCAAAATGGCGGCAGCCAGCAGCACGGCAACGATGATGTGCACGTTTAATGTGCCAGCGTAGGCGGCGGTAACCGCGCCTGCGGCAAACAGCAACGAGTCGCCCGGTAAAAACGGCGTTACCACCAAGCCTGTTTCGCAGAACACGATAAGAAACAGGATGGCGTAAATCCAGATGCCGTATTGGGCGGTGAGGGCGATAAGGTGTTGGTCTATGTGGAGGATAAAATCTAGCATGGTTGAGGCAGCCTGAAAAAAGGGTAAAGGATAAAGAGAAAGGTTGAGGCAGCCTGAAAACGAGCGGGGCTAAAACGTGCCGCTAAAAATGTTTTCAGGCTGCCTAATCGCGTTCGCGCCACCACGGCAGCGTAATATCGGGGAAATTCCAGCCGCGATACACCGCCAGCATCCGAATGGCGAAAATCAACACGATGGTGGACAGGCTGCGCAGCCAAGCGTTCATGCCTGTGTGCAGCATCAGCAGGTAATAGCTGCTGCCGATGATGGAGGCGGTAATGTAGATTTCTTGGCGTAGCACCAGCGGGATTTCGCGGCACACAATATCGCGCATCACGCCGCCAATCACGGCGGTAAACGCGCCCATCAAAATGGCGATGGTTGCCGTCATGCCGCGGCTGAGCGCGGCTTCCACGCCGATAACGGTGAACGTTGCCAAGCCCAGCGCATCAAAGCCGCGTATCACATGGTTAATCCGCGCGAAAAAGCCGTAAAACATTTGCACCACAATGCTCACCAGCAAAATGGTGTAGAAATAATTTAAATCGTGTAGCCAAAAAATCGGATGGCGGTTAATCAGCAAATCGCGCAATGTGCCGCCGCCTACGCTGCCGAGAAACGAAATCAGCACCGCGCCAAAAAAGTCTAGTTTGAGCTGCTTGGCAAGCACGGTGGCGGCGATGGTGCAGGCGATGACGCCGATGATGTCTAGCGCGTAGATGATGTTTTTGATTTCGGGCAAAGGGATGGGGGTGGGCATGGCAGGCGAGATGGGGTGGGATGGGCGGAGTATTATAACGGATGCGGGGGGTGGGGCAGGCGGAAAACCTAATCGGTTCAACAAAAAACTGGGTTGGTGTGGCATGAGGTGTGGGCGGTTTTCAGGCTGCCTGATGAGGGGGAGGCAGCCTGAAAATGGGTTGCGCTTTGTGGTTGGCTTTGGGTGCGATTTTAACCATGCGCTTCATGCCAGCGGGGCACTTACTTTTCTTTGCTTCGCCAAA
>CAUVGV010000090.1:0-9499 GCA_963551505.1 uncultured Kingella sp. | reverse complement strand
GTGGTGGCGATGGCGGTGGGGTGGTGGGCGAAGTCGTCGTACACGGTGATGCCGCGCACGCTGCCTTTGATTTCCATGCGCCGCTTGACGTTTTTGAACTGGCTCAATGCTTGGCAACTGTGCTCAACGCGCACGCCAACGTGTTGCGCGGCGGCGATAACGGCTAGGGCGTTCAGGCGGTTGTGGTCGCCGAGCAAATCCCATGCGATGTGCCCAACGGTTTCGCCTTGATATTGCACGTCAAATGCGCCGCTGGGCTGCACGTTGCCCACTTGCCAATGGGCGTTGTCGCCAAAGGGGGCGACGGGGGTCCAGCAGCCTTGCGCCAACACGGTTTTCAGGCTGCCTGAATGGGCGTTGGCAACGATTAAGCCTTCGCTGGGAATGGTGCGCACAAGGTGGTGAAACTGGGTTTCTATGGCGGCGAGATTGGGGAAGATGTCGGCGTGGTCGTATTCCAGATTGTTGAGAATGGCGGTGCGCGGGCGGTAGTGGACAAATTTGCTGCGTTTGTCAAAAAAGGCGGTGTCGTATTCGTCGGCTTCAATCACGAAAAACGGCGATTCGTGTTGCGGCAGGCGGGCGGAAACGTTGAAATTTTGCGGCACGCCGCCAATCAGAAAACCTGCGCCCAAGCC
Organism: uncultured Kingella sp.; assembly: GCA_963551505.1. Classification (GTDB taxonomy): domain Bacteria; phylum Pseudomonadota; class Gammaproteobacteria; order Burkholderiales; family Neisseriaceae; genus Kingella_B. Next base: position 8,861 of record CAUVGV010000090.1, on the reverse strand, counting down.
CGCGTATTCCAGCACCCATGCCAACATGGAAGCGGTGGTGGTTTTGCCATGCGTGCCTGCCACGGCGAGCACCCAATGTTGATGCAACACGTTTTCGGCAAGCCATTGCGGGCCGGAAATATAAGGCAGATTGCGGTTAAGGATGGCTTCAATCACGTCCATGCCGCGCTTGGCAACATTGCCAATCACATACACATCGGCGCGGTAGTCATCCAACTGCGCGGCATCAAAGCCTTCGTGCACGCCGATGCCGAGCGCTTCTAGCTGGGTGCTCATGGGGGGATACATTTTGGCGTCGCAGCCTGTTACCTTGAAGCCTGCTTGCTGGGCGATGGCGGCGAGTCCGCCCATAAATGTGCCGCCGATGCCGATGATGTGGATGTGTTTCATGGTGTTTGCCGATGTGAACAAAAGGGGGCGATTATAGCGCAAATGGGGGTGGCTTTTTGGATTTGGGCGGGTTGTGCCGCCGCGTGAATAGGCAGCCTGAAAATGGGAAAACGTGGGCAGGATGGATTTCAGGCTGCCTTGTCGTGTGAACATAGGCAGCCTGAAAAGCCCAGTTGCCCTACCATCTTGCCCGTTATTTTTATTTTGCCAGCGCACGGCTTGCAAGCAAGCCGTAGGGGCGCGGGACAAGCGTTTTCAGGCTGCTACGATTGCACCCGCGTTTCAGGCTGCCTTTGGTGGGAAATAATCGGCGCGTAGGGTATATGGCTTTGCCACGCACCATCACACAAGCATGGCTAAACGATGCGTAGCAAAGTCGCACCCTACAACATTTCAGGCTGCCTATGCGGTAAACATAGGCAGCCTGAAACCTTATCCAACCAATAAAAAACCGTTTGGCGCAACACCAAACGGTTTTCTCAGGCTGCCTACCCCCAAGCATCCAAAAACACGCCCCAATGCTCCTTGTCTTCCGATAACGAAAACAAATACTCGTGCAGCTTTTCCACTTCGTTTTCGTATTCATCGCCCGAAAGCGCGCCCGTCATCATGCGAAAGCGTTGGTACACCAAATAAGTATTCGCCACATCGGTTTCGCAGTAATCGCGGATGGTTTCAATTTCGCCGTTTTGATACGCCTGCCACACTTGCCCGCCATCCATGCCGAGCTTACCAGGAAAGCCGCACATTTTCGCAAGCTCATCCAGCGGCGCATTGGCGCGTCCCGTGTACATCGCCAGCAAATCCATCAAATCGCAATGGCGCGTGTGGTAGCGGTTCAGGTAATTGTTGAATTTGAAATCGCGGCTGTCGCGAAAATCGCCGTCGCCCATGTCCCAATAGCGCGGCGCGGCGATGCCATGCACCAGCGCGCGATAATGCAACACGGGCAAATCAAAGCCGCCGCCGTTCCAGCTCACCAGCTGCGGCGTGTATTTTTCAATCAATTTAAAAAATTCGGCGATGATTTCGTCTTCATCGCTGTTGGGCTTGCCCAGCGTGCCGATGTGGATTTTGTCGCCCCAGCGCAGGCAACAAGAAAGAGCAACGATGCGCTGCAAATGATGCGGCATAAAATCGCTGCCCGTTTTGGCGCGGCGTTGCTGCAAGGCAAATTCGGCGACTTCGCTGTCGGATAGACTGGCGGGCAGCTCGTTGAGCAGGCGAACGCTGGCGATGTCGGGGATGGTTTCAATATCAAATACAAGAATGGGGGTCATGATGGGCTTTCTGTGGATGGTTGAAATGATTAAATGGCATCATGGGCAGCCTGAAAACGGTTGGGCGGTATTCAATCATATTTTCAGGCTGCTTCAAATAGGTTTTCAGAACCTATCTTCATTGCATAGGTAGATTTAGAACCTGTATTCACTATTTTCATAGGCATCTTTCATGCCCTAAAAACACGGTTACTGCGTTAAAAATGCTCGCAAGGTGTACAACCTTGTTGTGCTTTTTGCCTTGTATCCACGTTTTTATGTCATAAAATCTACCTACGAAAATAGCGAATACAGGTTCTTAGCGCGAATACAAGGCAAAAAACCTGAACATCTTGCGCTCATTTTTAACGCAGTAGCCGCATTTTTAGGGCATATTAAAGATACCCATGCAAATAGTGAAGGCCGATTCTAACGATATTTTGAGCAAATCTATTTGCTATTTGCTTGTTTTATTGGTTATATTACGCGCCTTTTATTCACGCGAGAGAAAGCAATATGAAATTTCGTTCAACCCTTGCCGCTGCGGTGGTTTTAGCCATCGCCGCTTGTGGCGAAACCCCTGTTGCCAATGGCAAACCCGCTTCTGCGCCCGCCAAAGCAGCATCAGCAGCCGCTAAACCTGCGGAAGCCGCCGCCGTTTCCGCCAAAAACGTGCCCGCCGATGTCGCCAAAACGATTACCAGCAAGCTGGAATCGCGCTATGCCGACCGCAAATTGAAAGTGGAAGAAATCGCCGCCGCGCCCGTGGCAGGCTGGTATGAAGTGGTGGTAAACGGCAAGAATTTGGTGTATGTGGACGCGAGCGCGGAATATATGCTGGTGGGCGATTTGATTTCCACCCAAGACGGCAAAAGCCTAACCGAAGAGCGCAAAGCGGTGTTGAACAAGATTGATTACGACAAGCTGCCGTTTGACAAGGCGATTAAAGAAGTGCGCGGCAATGGCAAGCTGCAAGTGGCGGTGTTCTCCGACCCCGATTGCCCGTTCTGCAAAAAGCTGGAACACGAATTTGGCAAGATGACCGACATCACCATCTACAACTTTATGATGCCGATTCCGCAGCTGCACCCTGATGCGGCGCGCAAAGCAGTGCAAATTATGTGCCAGCCCAACACCACCAAGGCTTGGATTGAATGGATGCGCGAAGGCAAAATGCCCGCCAGCGTGGCAGAATGCCCAAACCACGTTGCCGAAACCACTGCGCTGGGCGAGAGCTTTGGCTTTAACGGCACGCCCACCATTGTGTTCCCCAATGGGCAAGTGCAAAGCGGCTTTGCGCCGTTGCCGCAGCTGGAAGAAGTGATTAAAGCCAATCAGAAATAAGCGGTTGGCGCATAATAAAGGCAGCCTGAAAACGTGTTTATGGCGTTTCAGGCTGCCTTTTTGCGTTGATTATTTCTTCAAAATCTTCGGATTAGAATTGCCCCACATGGTGTACACATCGGCAAACAGCACATCGGTAATCTCTTCAATTTCTGATTGCTTGATTTCCGCCCTGCCCTGTTTACCAAAAATCACCACTTCATCATTGACTTTAATATCAGGGAAATCGGTTACGTCCACCATCGTGGTGTTCATGGAAATTTTGCCCACCACAGGCACTTTATGCCCGCGAATCAACACGTGTCCCTTGTTGGTGAACGCGCGGCGATAGCCATCGGAATAGCCAAACGGCAAATTTGCCAAGCGCGAATCGCGTTTGAGCGTAAACGTGCGGTCGTAGCCCACGGTTGAGCCTTTGGGATAGCGGTTTACGCTGCCCACGCGCGATTTAAACGCCATCACATATTCCAACTGTTTGCCGCCAATCGGCTCGCCATACAGCAATGCCCCAGGGCGCACCATGTCAAACCGCCCCTCGGGCACGGCAACGGTGGTAAACGAATTGGCGGTGTGCAAGGTTAATTTGCTGCGGTCTAATTTGGCAGCCTGAATCAGCCATTTGCTTTGTTTATCAAAGCGTTGCACGCCTTTTTTCACGTCTGCCGCGTCTTCCACGGGAAAGTGCGTCATGATGCCGACAATGTTTAAATGCGGCAGCTTGGTAATCGCCAGCGCATCGGCTTTGCCCGATTCGGTGTCTAATGCCAAGCCGTTTCTGTCCATGCCGCCTGAGTTGAGCGCGAGATGAATATTGAGTGTTTTGCCTTGTTTGGCGGCGGCGGCATCGGCAAGCTGGGCGGCTTTCAGGTTGCCAAAAAGCTCTTCAATGTCGTATTGAAAGCCGTCTTGGATTTCGCCCAAGGTGGTGGTGCGCAGCCGCGCAACCGTGCCTTTATAGCCACTGGCGCGCACCACGCGGGCTTCATCGTTGCTGGTGATGCCCACGCAAGGAATGTTGTGTTTGATAATTTGCGGCATCAACAATTCAATGCTGTGCCCATAGGCATCGCCTTTGATTACGGCGCAGATTTTTTGCTTTCCGCCCAGCATTTTTTTAACGGCTTCCAAATTGCGCCCAAACGCGGCGGCATCAATTTCCAGCCAAGAATTGGCGGTTTGCAGGGAAACGGTTTCAGGCGTGGCGGGATTGCCATCGCCCAACACAGGCGCGGCTTGGGCGATGGGGGCGGCAAATGCGCTGGCAAGCGCGGCGACGATGAAGGTTTTGCGGAAAGTTGCCATGATTAACTCCTTTTATCTAGGCGGTTGAAAATAATGAGTGTACACCAAAAGGAGGAGGGATGTGAGTTTAGACTTTAATTTCAGGCTGCCTTATGGCGCGGACACAACAAGGCAGCCTGAAAACCGTTTTACCGTTTTCAGGCTGCCTTTTATCGCAAGTTCTAAATCCCCTGCGCTTTCACTTTCGCGTCTTTGTCTAATTTGGACAACGCCGACAAATACGCCCGCGTGGTCGCAATCAACACATCGGTATCCGCGCCCTGCCCGTTCACAATCTTGCCATTTTTAGACAAGCGTACCGTGGTTTCACCTTGGCTTTCCGTGTCTTTGGTAATCGCGTTCACCGAATACAATTCCAGCGTTGCGCCGCTGTTTGCCACGCTTTCAATCGCTTTAAACACCGCATCAACAGGCCCAGAACCCGTCGCCTCGGCGTGTTGTTCCACGCCATCCACGCTAAACACAATCTGCGCGATGGGCGGCTCGCCCGTTTCGGTAACAATGCGCTGTGAGATAAATTTATAGCGGTCGGGCGACAAATTCGCCATTTCATCCGAAATCAACGCGTGCAAATCTTCGTCAAAAATCTCGCGTTTTTTATCTGCCAACTCTTTAAACCGCGCAAATGCTGCGTTCAAAGCCTCTTCGCTGCCCAACTCAATGCCCAATTCTTGCAGCTTGGTTTTGAACGCATTGCGCCCCGAGAGCTTGCCCAAGGTTAAACGATTCGCCGCCCAGCCCACGCTTTCGGCAGACATAATCTCATACGTTTCGCGGTGTTTTAACACGCCATCTTGGTGAATGCCGCTTTCGTGCGAGAAGGCATTTGCGCCCACAATCGCCTTGTTGGGCTGCACAGGATAGCCCGTAATCGTGGAAACCAGTTTGGAGGTCGGCACGATTTGCGCAGTGTCAATGCCGGTTTCCAAACCGAACAAATCATGCCGTACTTTCAGCGCCATCACGATTTCTTCCAAGCTGGCATTGCCCGCACGTTCGCCCAAACCGTTGATGGTGCATTCGATTTGGCGTGCGCCCGCCTGAATCGCCGCCAGCGAATTGGCCACCGCCATGCCCAAATCGTTGTGGCAGTGGCTCGACCAGACGACTTTACTGCTGTTAGGCACGCTGTTGATGATGGCGCGGATGCGTTCATACCACGCAGAGGGAATCGAATAGCCCACGGTATCGGGAATGTTGATGGTGGTGGCGCCCGCTTCGATAACGGCCGTGAAAATCTCCACCAAGAAATCGTGTTCGGAACGCACGGCGTCTTCGGCGGAAAATTCCACGTCATCGGTATATTCTTTGGCGATTTTCACCGCTTTCACCGCAGCTTCCACCACCTGCTTCGGCTTCATTTTCAGCTTGTGTTCCATGTGGATGGGGCTGGTGGCGATGAAGGTGTGGATGCGGCGTTTGGGTGCGGGGGCAAGCGCTTCGCCTGCTTTGCGGATGTCGTTTTCCACCGCGCGGCACAGCGAGCAGACGGTGGAATTTTTCACGGTTTTGGCGATTTCGTGCACGGCTTCCCAGTCGCCTTCGCTGGCGGCGGCAAAACCCGCTTCAATCACGTCCACACCCAGTTTTTCCAACTGGCGCGCCAAACGCAGCTTTTCTTCTTTGGTCATGGATGCGCCGGGCGATTGTTCGCCGTCGCGCATGGTGGTGTCGAATATGATGACGCGGTTGTTTGTGTTCATGGTGTTTTTTTCCAATTCTGCTTGTTGGTGGATAAAGGTGTTCAAATCCAAAGGCCGCCCCTGTGCCTGTGCCAGAGCGGTTAATTTTTGCAACTGATTCAAGGGCAACGAGCCGCGTGTGCGCCATTTATAAATGGCTGCGGTGGAAGCGGCGTTTTCAGGGTCTTGTTGTTTTAAGGCTTCGGCAAGCGCGTTTACGCCGCCAAAGTAGGCGATTAAGCGGTCAATGTCTAATTGCATGATGACTTGTCCAATTGGCAGTAAAGATAGGCAGATTATACAATAAATGGACAAATTGGCAAGTGCATTTTGGGTTTTGTTGCCAAGATTGTTTATTTTTGGACAAATTATCGTGCTAATGGTTTTCAGGCTGCCTATGCTCATCCGCCAAAGGCAGCCCGAAAATGCTATACTCGCGCTTCCTACATTTCACTACACGAGCCAAACCATGACCACACTCACCCAATTTTTGCGCGAACACGCCGCGCAACACGCCATCCCACACAATTTAATCGCCACCGTTTCCAGCATTGTCCAAGCCTGCACCCAAATCAGCGCGCGCGTGCGCTTGGGCGCGTTATCAGGCGTACTCGGCGAAGCGGGCACAGGCAATATTCAAGGCGAAACACAAAAAAATTTGGACGTGCTCGCCAATCAAATCCTGATTACCGCACTCCAAGCCACCCCCAGCGTAGCAGGGCTGGCAAGCGAAGAAGAAGACACCTTTATCGCCTGCAACGAAAACGGCAGCCATCTCGTGTTGTTTGACCCATTGGACGGTTCGTCCAATATTGATGTAAACATTTCTATCGGCACCATATTTTCCATCCTGCCCAAGCCAGAAGGCAGCCTGAAAACCGAATCTTTCTTGCAGCAAGGCAATGCCCAAATCGCCGCAGGCTATGTGTTATACGGCGTGCAAACCCTGCTGATGCTCACCTTCAAACACGGCGTGTACGGCTTCACGCTGAACGACCGCAACGAATTCATCCTCACCCACACCCCGCAAATCCCCGCACAAACCGCAGAATTTGCCATCAACGCCTCCAACCAGCGCCATTGGGAAGCCCCTACCCAACACTACATCGCCGAACTGCTCGCAGGCAAAGAAGGCGCGCGCGGCAAAAATTACAATATGCGCTGGGTGGCGAGCATGGTGGCAGAAGTGCACCGCATCCTGATGCGCGGCGGCGTGTTTCTCTACCCCAAAGACAACCGCGACCCCAGCAAAGCAGGCAAACTGCGCCTGATGTACGAAGCCAACCCCATGAGCCTGCTCGTTGCCCAAGCAGGCGGCGCAGCCAGCAACGCCCATCAGGACATTTTGTCCATCCAGCCCAATGATTTGCACCAGCGCGTTGCCGTGATACTGGGCAGCAAAGAAGAAGTGGAACGTGTAAACCAGCTACACGCAGCCTGAAAAAGGCAGCCTGAAATCGGGTATAATGCCGCGCTGCGAAAAATGCGCGGCTTTTTTATGGCGGTTTGTAATGTTAGAACCTGTATTCACTATTTTCATAGGCAGATTTTATGAAATAAAAGCGCGGATACAAGGCAAAAGCGCAGCAAGGTTGGACACCTTGCGAGCATTTTTAACGCAGTAGCCGCGTTTTTAGGACATAAAAGATGCCTATGAAAATAGTGAATGCAGGTTCTAAAATGCTTTGTGTTGATTGATTTAAAACTGGGCAAGCTCAAACATCAAGATGTTGGACAAATGGACACCTATGTGCGCCTATACAACGAAAAATACAAAGCCGAAGACGATAACCCCACCATTGGTTTAGTCTTGTGCAGCGAAAAAAGCGAAGCCGTGGCGCGTTACTCTGTTTTAGCCGACCAAAAACAGCTTTTTGCCGTCAAATATTTGCCCTATTTGCCAAGCGAAGAAGAATTGCAAATAGTGTTGGCAACGCAACGAGCAGAAGCGATGAAACGATTGATTGAGAAAGAATAGGCAGCCTGCAACCATGTCCAAACCTTTCCTAAAATGGGCAGGCGGCAAAGCCAAACTTGCCCCGTTTATCCAATCTCATTTGCCCACACACGCCAACAGCCGTTTGATTGAGCCATTTACAGGTTCAGCCGCCTTATCGCTGGCGTTGGAATATGATGCCTATTTATTAAACGACAGCAATGCCGATTTAATTAAGCTGTATCAAGCGTTAAAACATCATCAGCAAACATTTATTGATTACGTTCGCTCGTTTTTCACTACGGAAAACAACCAAGACACGCGATTTTATGCCTTGCGCGAGCAATTTAACGCCAGCCAAAACGCAGAAGAACGCGCCGCCTTGTTTGTTTATTTAAACCGCCACGCATTTAATGGCTTATGCCGCTACAACAGCAAAGGCGGCTTTAATGTGCCATTTGGCAAATACAAATTGCCCTATTTCCCCGAGCGAGAAATGCAAGCGTTTATACAAAAATCAAACCGCATCACGCTGATGTGTGGCGATTTTCAGGCTGCCTTAAATTTGGCAACAAGCGATGATGTGGTGTATTGCGACCCACCGTATGCGCCATTAAGCGAAACCGCATCATTCACCGCATACAGCCAAAACGGCTTTAATGCAAACGACCAACAGCGTTTAGCACAAGCCGCGCAAATTGCCGCACAGCAAACGCAATGCGTGCTGATTTCCAACCACGATACACCGTTTACGCGCCAGCTTTATCGTGATGCAAAAATTCAAACCGTTGAAGTGCAACGAAATATTGCCGCCAATGGCGAGCACAGGAAAAAAGTAGGCGAATTGTTGGCGATTTATGAATAACAGCATACTCATTTCAGGCAGCCTGAAAAAACACCATGCCGAAAATTACATCATCTATCACGAAAATGCGCTGCTGGTAATGC
>CAUVGV010000089.1:0-9600 GCA_963551505.1 uncultured Kingella sp. | reverse complement strand
AAAATAATTTTGAGCCGAGATTGAACTAAATCCACATATTCGGGCTTATAGGCAGCCTGAATGCCTTGGCTTTCGGCGGCTTCCACCATGCCGTTGATGCCGATGGTTAAAAATTGCTTGTCCAGCGAGATAAAGCCCGCGTCATACACAGGCAACAGCCCTGCGGCTTGGTATTCTTCCATCAGCTTGCGGTAGGCGTATTGATAGCGGTGGATTTTGTCCACTTCGGCGGCAAGGTCGCGCCCATCTTGCACCAAGCGATTCATATTGATGGTAATCACGTTGATTGACCCCGTTGCCACGCCGCCCGCGCCCAGTGAGTAGGAAAACGTGCGGTCTTCAATTTGGTTACGCAGTCGGCAGCAAGATGCCAGTGAATCGGGGTTGTCGGATTGGTACACAAAAAATGAATTGCCCACGCTTAATTCGTGCGCCAGCGTGTCGGCAAACTCGCCGTCTTTGCATTTGCCGTGGTCGGTGAGCATGGCGGCGGTTACCACGGGGAAAGTGAGCACCGCTTTGTTACGCTCTTGGTTGAACCAATTTAGGAAAAATTTTTGCAAACGCGACACGCTTGCCCACACGGGTTTGGTGAAATCGGGGAACACAAAATCGCCAAACATCGCGTCAAAATAATAGCGGTCATACAGCGAAATATTCCAAAACACGCTTTGATAGCCGCGCGCGGCGGCGGGCTGGTTGATGCTATACACCACTTGCTGCAAGGCGTTTTCAATCTCGCTGCGGTGGGTGGTCAAATAATCGTTGCCAAAATCTTTGCGGGCGAAGTAGTCAAAATAAGTAATAAATTCCACCGTTGCCACCGCGCCTGCAAATTGCGCGCTCACGGCAAACACAAAATTGATAAACGAGCCGCAAAACGATGCCAAATGCTGCGGCGCACGCGATTCGCCGCCCAATTTGGTCAGCCCATCGCGCAAAAAGGGATACATGGTTACCGACACGCAATAAGGTTTCAGGCTGGTTTCATCGTGCACATAAATCTCGTGCGCTTCAATTTGGCGCACATATTCGCGCGCCAAATCGTCGCCAAATAATTCGCCAATTTTGCGCGACACTTGGGCGCGATTAATTTGCACGAAAACGTCTTTGAGCAACTCGCTTTCCAACGTGGCGATGTTTTTATGGGTAACGTTGGCGTTGGCATCCATGGTTGAGCCGTCCGCCGCGTTGTGCGCCGCCATATAGTGTTGGATAAAGCTGAGTTTGGATTGGATTTGTTCGGGATACAGCCGAAGCATGATGTTCTCCAATGTGTGAGTGAGTGGTTGAAAAAACACCGCAGCACGTTTCAGGCAGCCTGAAAAGAACCGCAGCAGGGAAAACTGTTTTTGTTGTGATGGTATGGCGGGCTTGTTTACCCGATTGAGACAGCCTGAAAACGTTATTGTTGGCAGTCTGTTGTGCTGCGCGTTTGCCGTGCGCCCGTTTTCAGGCTGCCTCATGCCACATTTCGCGCCGTTGCAATCATCCCGCTAAGGCAGCCTGAAAACACCACCCAGCGCAGCCAACATCTATTGCCGCCGCCAAAACGAAGACGTTAAATCCGCCCCCGTTTCCAAATTCACAAAACGCTGATTGGTGTTCGGATTATCCAGCCCGCCGCGCTCAGGCAACCATCGCCCCGTTTTCAAAAACGACAATTCAGGCAACAACATCGGCGGCACTTCCTCGCGCTCCAATCCCGTGTATAAACACGTTTTCAAGCCAAATTCATCGCGTGCCACGCGCAGCAAAGCCAACAGGTTTTCAGGCTGCCATTCGCCGCCCAAAAACAATACGCAAGTGAGCAAACCCGCATACCGCCGCAACCGCTCGCGCAAATAATCCACCGACAACGCCTCGCCCAGCCCCGCTTTCCACGAATCCGCGCTGTGGCAGCCCACGCAGTGCAAAGGGCAGCCCGAAAGCAAAAACGCCAGTGACACTTCATTAGGCACTTCCTGCCACACAATTTCTTCGCGCGTAAAGCGCAGTGGCGGCAGCACAGACGGCGCATTTTTATAGTGAAGCCAAATTGCATCCATAAAAATAACCAATAGAGCAAGGTAAAAAATTGCCCTAAAAGCCAATCGGTTTAGGGTGAGAACGAGACGAAGTTTATGCCTAATCGCCGTAAAAAAACTTGACGCACATCAAGTTTAAACATTCGTATATCGGGAATGTTTGCTAAGTTGCGGAAAACATGGCAAACAAATTACGTTAAAAAATTTTTCGGTTTTCAGGCTGCCTAATGGCGGATGACGGACTTGTTCTATCGTCGTACAATCAAGTGCAATTCCTTGTTTACAAAATAATTTATCCGACAATCCCTCAGCAAAAATTTCAGGCTACCCATGCGGCAAAGTAGAGCCGCACCACCAAAACGCTTTATAATGCCACCTCTTTGACGCAGCCTGAAACGCCATTCAGCGCCGCCCAATCAACAAGGATAACCCCATGAACAGCCACCTCAACCAGCTTCATCCCTATCCATTCGCCCGCCTGCGCGAAGCCATGCAAGGCATTGCGCCACCTGATGGTATCAGCGAAATCCCGCTTTACATCGGCGAGCCCAAACATCCCACGCCGCCCGTGCTCACCGATGCGCTGATTGCCGCGCTGCCCGAGCTGTCCAAATATCCCGCCGCGCTGGGCTTGCCCGAGCTGCGCCAAGCCTGCGCCAATTGGCTGCATCGCCGTTACGATGGCTTAACGTTGAACCCCGACACGCAAATTTTGCCGATATTGGGCAGCCGCGAAGCGCTGTTTTCCTTTGTTCAGGCTGCGCTTGACCCTGTTGCCAGCGAAAAGCCTGTGGTGGTGTCGCCCAATCCGTTTTACCAAATCTACGAAGGCGCAACGCTGTTGGGCAACGGCGAGATTGTGTACGCCAACACCACCGCGCCGCGTTTTTTGCCTGATTGGCACAGCGTGCCCGCCGAAAAATGGGCGCGTTGCCAAATCGTATTCGTGTGCTCGCCTGACAACCCCACGGGCAGCGTTTTAACGCGTGATGATTGGGCGCAATTATTTGAATTGCAAGATAAATACGGCTTTATCATCGCATCCGATGAATGCTATGCCGAAATTTATTTTGACGGGCAAAAACCCATCGGCTGCCTGCAAGCCGCCGCCGAATTGGGGCGCACGTTTGACAACATCATCATGTTCACCAGCCTATCCAAACGCTCCAACGCGCCTGGTTTGCGCTCGGGCTTTGTGGCAGGCGATGAAAAATTGCTCAAACCGTTTTTGCTGTATCGCACCTACCACGGCAGCGCAATGAGCCTGCCCGTGCAACGCGCCAGCATCGCCGCTTGGAACGACGAAGCCCACGTGGAAGCCAACCGCCGCGCCTATCAGCAAAAATTTGACCGCGTTGTGCCCATTTTGCAGCAAAAATTCAGCGTAACCATGCCGCAGGCTTCGTTCTACATTTGGCTGCCCATCCCCGATGGCGATGATTTGCGCTTCACGCAAGAGCTGTACCGCGCCACAGGCGTGCAGGTGTTGCCCGGACGCTTCTTCGCCCGCGACACGGAACACGGCAACCCTGGCAAGGGCTATGTTCGCATTGCCTTGGTGGACGAGGTGGAAAAATGTGTGGAAGCAGCGCAGCGGATGGTGGCTTGGTATCAGGCGTAAAAACGTTTTCAGGCTGCCTAATAACGGATGAGGCAGCCTGAAAATATAGTTATTAAACCTATTTAAATAAGCCGAGTAATTTATGAAAAAACAATCCATTTTATCTTTTGTTAAGCTATTAACTGTGCTGAGCACTCTCATGCCGCTATCAGCTATGGCTCAATTTGATATTGAATCAGCTGATGCACTAGTACAAGAGACTGAGCGCATCAAAGAGCAATATCCAGGTGATCGTAATATTAGAAAAGTTTGCGAACTAGGTTTGTTAGCAACATTACGCACCATGAATGTTACAGAACAACACCCATATTTTCAGGATTTATACCAACCTGAAAGCTGTGTTCAATACGTAATACGATCGAGAATTACGGCGTTAATTATTTCAATCAATGAACGCACTCCTCAACAAAACCTTTCTGTTAATCCCGCTAAAATTAAGCTGGTTCTACCTGACGTAAAAGATTTTCCATTTTTACAAAGTGTAAAGCAGCACGGAAACAAAGTAGATTTTGTATTTAATGATGTTATTCCCGAATTAAATGGACGTAAGCTAGAAATGTCTTTTACAGTAGAAAAAAGATATGATGAATTACATGTGGAATTCAAGAGTACACAACAAACAACCTTATCAAATGAATTTCTACCCGTAACGCTTCGTAGATTTTAAACATAATATAATTCAGCTTTCCAAGTCTACGCTATTAAATTATAAAGAACATTGGATGTAATAACACTTTTTTCTAACTAAGGCAGCCTGAAAACCCTCCATCCCACTTTCAGGCTGCCTATCCCCCCAAAGCACACCATCATGCAAGAAAACAAATACACCACCGAACAAATCCTCTGGGTAAAACACCACAGCCCCACCCACATCACCTTCGCCACCACCCGCCCCGAAAGTTTCCGCTTTGCCGCAGGGCAATTTGCACGGCTCGGCTTTACCCAAGGCGAAGGCTATATTTGGCGCGCCTATTCCATCACATCCGCAGAATACGCCGATACGCTGGAGTTTTTTGCCATTTTAATTCCCGATGGCGAAATGTCTGCCAAACTTGCCACCATGCAAGCGGGCGACAGCATCCTGTTAGACAAAACCGCGCAAGGCTTCTTCCTGCCCGAGCGTTTTCCCGATGGCGACGATTTAATCATGCTCTGCACAGGTTCAGGCATCGCCCCCTTTCTCTCCATTATTCAGCAGCCTGAAATTTGGCAACGCTTTAACACGCTTGCCCTTGCGCACAGCGTGTCGCACAACAAAGATTTGATTTTTAACGACTACATCGCTAGCCTTGCCGAGCATCCGCTGGTGGGCGAGTATCATCACAAACTGCGCTTTGTGCCCATCACCACGCGCGAAACCGATAGCGAGCGACTGCATTTCAGGCTGCCTGAAAGCCTGCGCAACGGCAGTTTAAGCCAAGTGTTTAATCTCACATTCAGCAAAGAGCGCAGCCGCTTTATGCTCTGCGGCAATCCCAGCATGGTGCAAGACACATTCAAAGCCCTGCTAGACCAAGGCTTCGCCATGCACCGCAACAAAATCCCTGGGCAAATCATGATGGAAAACGGCTTCTAAACCCAGCCTTACCGCGTGCCAAAACCGTTTCCAACTTGACACGCATCAACCAATCCAACCCCACGCATCGCCCATAAATAGCGTATAATGCGCCCCGTCATTTCTTTCAGGCTGCCGCCTGAATTATTTTGTAAACACGATAAACCATTATAAGGAAGGTTTAGTATGAGTTTAGTTGAGCTGAAAGTGCCCGATATTGGCGGACACGAAAATGTAGACATCATTGCCGTAGAAATCAAAGTTGGCGACACCGTTGCCCTTGACGACACCCTGATTACACTGGAAACCGACAAAGCCACTATGGACGTGCCTGCCGATGCTGCTGGCGTGATTAAAGAAGTGAAAGTTAAAGTGGGCGACAAAATTTCAGAAGGCGGCGTGATTGCTGTGGTTGAAGCTGCTGGCGCAGCCGAAGCGCCCAAAGCTGCTGCCCCTGCTGCCGAAGCACCCAAAGCCGCAACACCTGCGCCCCAAGCAGCGCAATTTGCTGGCTCTGCTGATGCCGAATACGATGTAGTGGTATTGGGTGGCGGCCCTGGCGGCTACTCTGCTGCCTTTGCCGCAGCCGATGAAGGCTTGAAAGTTGCCCTGATTGAGCAATACAGCACACTAGGCGGCGTATGCTTGAACGTGGGTTGCATTCCATCCAAAGCGCTGTTGCACAACGCAGCCGTGATCGACGAAGTGAAACACCTTGCTGCCAACGGCATCAAATTCAACGAGCCTGAAATTGACATCAACGGCTTGCGTAGCTACAAAGAAAAAGTTATCGCCAAATTAACAGGTGGCTTGGCTGGCATGGCAAAAGCTCGCAAAGTGGACATCATTCGCGGTAATGGTCAATTCGTTGGCGCGAACCACATTGAAGTGGCTTTAACTGAATCCGCTCAATACGAACAAGCCACGCAAACAGGCGAGAAAAAAACCGTTGCCTTCAAAAATGCCATCATCGCCGTAGGCAGCCGCGTGGTTAAACTGCCATTTATCCCCGAAGATCCACGCATTGTGGATTCAACTGGCGCATTGGAATTGCGCCAAGTGCCAGAGCGCATGCTGATTATCGGCGGCGGCATCATCGGCTTGGAAATGGGTACTGTTTACAGCACGCTGGGCGCTCGCTTGGACGTAGTAGAAATGATGGACGGTTTGATGCAAGGCGCGGATCGCGACTTGGAAAAAGTATGGGAAAAAATGAACGCCCATCGCTTTGACAACATTATGACCAGCACCAAAACTGTTGCCGTTGAAGCCAAAGAAGATGGCATCTACGTTACCTTTGAAGGCGAAAAAGCGCCCAAAGAGCCACAACGCTACGACTTGGTGTTGGTTGCCGCAGGTCGCGCACCCAACGGCAAACTTTGCTCCGCCGAAAAAGCAGGCGTGGCAGTAACCGAGCGCGGCTTTATTGAAGTGGACAAACAACAACGCACCAATGTGCCACACATCTACGCCATCGGCGACGTGGTGGGACAACCCATGCTGGCGCACAAAGCGGTACACGAAGCGCACGTTGCCGCCGAAAACTGCGCAGGGCACAAAGCCTACTTTGACGCGCGCGTGATTCCGGGTGTGGCGTACACCGACCCCGAAGTGGCTTGGGTGGGCGTTACCGAAGAAATCGCCAAACGCGATGGCATTAAAATCACCAAATCTGTGTTCCCTTGGGCAGCATCAGGTCGCGCCATTGCCAATGGCCGCGATGAAGGCTTCACCAAACTGATTTTTGACGCGGAAACAGGCTTGATTATCGGCGGCGGCATTGTGGGCACACACGCTGGCGATATGATTGGCGAAATCTGCTTGGCGATTGAAATGGGTTGCGATGCGGTGGATATTGGCAGCACCATCCACCCACACCCAACCTTGGGTGAATCCATCGGTATGGCAGCGGAAGTAGCCAACGGCACTTGCACCGACTTGCCACCACAAAAGAAAGCCAAAAAATAATCGCTTGATGGTTTGATGGCTTAAAAGGCAGCCTGAAAATGGGTGAATACCGTTTTCAGGCTGCCTTGTTCGTTTCTTCATCAAAGGCAGCCTGAAATCCCTTTATCAATCCCGCAAAACAACGTACCATCCCCCCTTTTTTTACGCCCCTGAACACCATGCCCATCAACCAACACACCCTTTGGCAAACCATCTGCCAAGAAGTTACCCAAGCCGCGCAATCCGAGCCCATGCTCGCCAGCTTTTTGCACCTTACCGTGCTGCGCCACGACAGCTTTGCCCGCGTACTCGCCTTTCATCTATCCAGCAAATTATCCAGCAGCACCATGGATGCGCGCGCTCTCTACGAAACCTTTATGCGCGTGTTAGAAAGCAGCCCCAGCATTGTGGAAGCCGCCGTTGCCGACGTTGCCGCCTGCTACGACCGCGACCCCGCCTGCGACCAATATTGCCTGCCCCTGCTCTATTTCAAAGGCTACCACGCCATCCAATCGCACCGCATCAATCATTGGCTGTGGAACAACAATCGCCAAACCCTTGCCTATTTTCTGCAAAACCGCGCCAGCGAAGTATTTGGCGTGGATATTCACCCAGCCGCCGTATTCGGGCATGGCATTATGTTTGACCACGGCACAGGCATTGTTATCGGCGAAACCGCCGTGCTGGGCAACGACATTTCCCTGTTGCACGGCGTAACGCTGGGAGGATCGGGCAAGCAAAGCGGCGATCGCCATCCCAAAGTGGGCGACGGCGTGATGATAGGCGCAAACGCATCCATACTCGGCAACATCCGCATCGGGCATTGCGCCAAAATCGGCGCAGGCAGCGTGGTTATCCGCGATGTGGACGCGCAAACCACCGTGGTCGGCGTGCCCGCCAAAACTGTTGGCGCATCGCACAACATTCCCGCCGAAGACATGGAACAATCGTTTAACACCGACGACTACACCTTTATGATATAGGCAGCCTGAAAACGAATAGGCAGTCTGAAAACACACAAGGCGTTGCGGCAAAGCCAAAACAAGTTTCCCCGCCACTGCGCCATCCAAACCGCCTTGCCCATCCCCCAAAAGGCAGCCTGAAACCGCCACCCCACTTTCAGGCTGCCTAAATGTTATAATCCCGCCCTTTTTAGCAACACGAGACACGCCAATCATGTGGTTCAAACAACTCAATTTCTACCCCATCAACCCCGAAACCCTGCCCGATTTAGACACCCTTGCCAGCAAGCTCGCTGCCGTTCAATTTGCCCCGATTACAGGGCTAGACTGGTTTAGCGAAGGTTTCACCCCGCCCCACGGTTTCAGCCCCGAGCTGGTGTTCCCCGCCGATTTCACATGGTCTATCGCGCTAAAAAAAGCCGAAAAAGTGCTGCCCGCCAGCGTGATTCGCGAAATTTTGGACGACAAAGTCGCCGAAATCCAAACCGCCGAAGCCCGCAGCGTGGGGCGCAAAGAAAAACAGGAACTCAAAGACCAAATCACCGACGACCTGCTCCCCCGCGCGTTCACCCGCAGCAGCCGCACCCAAGCCATTTGCGACACCAAACACGGCTATTTGCTAATTAACAACGCCAATGCCAACAAAGCCGAAAACCTGCTCAGCAAACTGCGCGAAGCACTCGGCGGCTTGGAAGCGCGCTTGCCGCAAACCCAACAATCGCCCAGCAGCCTGATGACCGAATGGCTGCTGCAAGGTGCTTGCCAAGGCGGCTTTGAGCTAGACGACAACTGCGAAATCAAAGGCAGCGGCGATGTTGTGCCCGTGATTAAAATCGCCAAGCAAGATTTAACCGCGCCCGAAGTGGTGCAGCATTTAAAAGACGGCAAAACCGTAACCCAGCTGGGCTTGGTGTGGCGCGAGCAAATCGCCTTTGTGCTGGATGCCAACTTTGCCCTTAAACGCATTCAATATTTAGACGTGTTGCAAGAAGAAGCCGAACAACACGGCGATGATGCCGCCAGCCTTGCCTTTGCCAGCCAAATCCTGATGACAGAAAGCATCGGCACGATGATTAGCGAGCTGGTGGGCTATTTGGGCGGCTGGCAAAAATCGTCCTAGCTTTCAGGCTGCCCTATCCAAAGGCAGCCTGAAAACATTACAATCACGCTTTACTCATCCTAACGAGTTTTTACCGATGAAAAACCTGCTCTTCACCGCCCTAATCCTTGCCGCCGCGCCAGCAGCATGGGCAACCGCGCCGCTTGCCTGCCGCGACATCCCCACCGAAGATGCCGTTTACCAAAAACAAGAATGCGTGTTCCAAGGCAACAGCCTGAACGCCGCCTATCAAGCCTTCCGCCAACACGATGCAGACAACAAAGCATGGTTGCCCAAAAAGCTGCCCAGCCGCAGCCGCGTAAGCAAAAGCCAAGGCTCGGTGTGCGACGACCAAGGCACGCGCGACCTCACCATTGAAACCATCAAAG
>CAUVGV010000088.1:0-9682 GCA_963551505.1 uncultured Kingella sp. | reverse complement strand
ATATTAAACATCGCATGACTGGTTTACCAATATGTCGGCGAGCCGCCGTTCCAGTTTATGTTTCAGGCTGCCCGAGGGTTTTCAGGCTGCCCTATCCTGTGCGCGGCGTTGAAACACCCATTCATGGTCGTTGGAAGCGGCGGCGTGGTATTGATAGCCGTCTAGGTCAAAGTTTTTCAACTGCTCGGCGTTTTCAATGGCGTTTTGCGCGGCGTAGCGCACCATTAAGCCGCGTGCGCGTTTGGCGTAAAAGCTGATGATTTTGTATTTGCCGTCTTTTTCGTCTTGAAAGATGGGGGTGATGATTTGGGCGTTGAGTTTTTTGGGCTGGATGGCTTTGAAGTATTCTTGCGAGGCGAGGTTAATCACGATGTTGTCTTCGGCGCATTGCAGGGTTTCGTTGAGCCGTTCGGTGATGATGTCGCCCCAAAATTCGTAGAGATTTTTGCCGCGCGGGTTGGCAAGGGCGGTGCCCATTTCCAAGCGGTAGGGTTGCATTAAATCCAGCGGGCGCAGGATGCCGTATAGCCCTGATAGGATGCGGACGTGGTTGTGGATGTAGCTGATTTGTGTTTCATCTAGGCTGCGCGGAGCGATGCCGTCATACACGTCGCCGTTGAACAGATACAGCGCGAGTTTGGCGTTGTCGGGGGTGAACGGGGGTTGCCAGTTTTGGTTGCGCTCGGTGTTGAGCAGGGCGATTTTGTCGGAAACGTGCATCAGCTCGGCGATTTGCTGGGGGGCGAGTTGGCGCAGGGTGTGCATCAGCTCTTGGGCGTGGTTGAGCAGGGGCGGGGTGGAATAGAATTTGGGGGTGAATTCGTGGCTTTCGTTGAGGTTTTTGGCGGGGGAAAGGAGAAAATACATGGCGCGTTCCTTTTGGGATTTTTGGGATTGGATAAGGTTTGTGATGCGCGGGGCGGCGTGTTTGAGGCAGCCTGAAAAGCAGTTTGGCGAAGTGAAACCGATTGAGGCAGCCTGAAAAGCGTGAAAGCCGTCAAACAGGGCAAATGCAGTTTTCAGGCTGCCTAATGGTTGCTTTCGGCGTGTTCGTGGTTGTCTTTTTTGGGGGCTTTTTGCTTGCCAAGTTTGGGCAGGATAAAGTGCATTTTCAAGCCGTTGGGTTTCACGTTTTCGGCGATGAGCTTGCCGTGGTGTTGCTCGGCGATGTGTTTGGTAATCGCCAGCCCTAAGCCTGTGCCCGAGGTGTTGTTGCTGCTGTCGGCGCGGTAAAACGCGGTGAAGATGTGCGGCAACTGCTCGGGCTTGATGCCCGGCCCGTTGTCAATGATAACGATGTGGATGTTGCGGCGGTCTTCGTGCAGGATAACGCGGATGGTGCTGCCTTGCGGGCTGTATTTCATAGCGTTGCGGATAACGTTATCAAACGCGCGATACAGATAGCTTTCGTTGGCTTCTAGCTTGGTGGTGGGTTTCAGGCTGCCTGTGTCCAGCAGCAGGGTGTCGTTGTTTTGCGCGGCAACGTCTTGGCTGTCTTCAATAAGCTGTTGAATAAAAGGCACAATCGCCAGCGGCTCTTTTTCCATCGGGATGTTGGCGGTTTCCAGCCGCGAGAGTGTGAGCAGCTCGCCCACAAGGTCGTCCATGCGGGTAAGCTCGTTTTCCAGCCGCGTGATGTATTCGGCTTGCTTTTCGGGGCGGGCTTGAATCAGCCCCACAATCGCTTGCATACGGGCAAGCGGCGAGCGCATTTCGTGGGAAACGTGGTGCAGCAGATGGCGTTCTTTCGCCACCAGTTGTTGCAACTGCGCCGCCATTTTGTCAAATTGAATGCCCAAGTTGGAAAGTTCGTCTTTGCGGTCGTCCAACTGCTGCGACACGCGGGCATCCAATTCGCCCGCAGCCAAGCGGTTCATGCCGTGCTCCAAAATGCGGATGGGCTTGGAAATATTGCTGGCAAGGATATACGCCAGCAGCAAGCCCACCGCCATCACGCCGCCAAACACGATAAATTCATGCCACACGGGGGCGATGGGCAAGCCTGGAATCATAAAGGTGGGCAGGCGTTCTATGCGCGGTTTGTCAAAATTGCGGATGAAAAATAGGTATTCTTCGCCGTAGGGGTCAAGATAGATAAGCGATTGATTGGACGATGGGTTTTTGATGGCAAAATCGTAGGCGTGGGCGATTTCATCGGCGGGGATGGTGCGATTGAGAATGTCTGCCCCCGTGCTGCCTGTAATGATGTAAATATTTTGCGCGGCGGGCATTTGCCAGCGTTGCAACAGCTCGCGCGTGGCTTGCGCGCCTTGGGTTTGAAAGGTTACCAGCGCGTTGGCGAGCAAGGCGGTTTCCATGTTGCGGGCTTGCTGGGTGTGGGTTTCGGACAGGCGATTTTGGATGACCCAAAAGGCAAAGCTGGCAACAAAAATGCCGCAAATGATGACCATGCAAAAGGTGGCGAAAATGCGTTGAAAGAGTTTCATGGCGATGGTTGGGCTGATTGGTTTATGGGCGGAATTATATAGGCAGCCTGAAAATGCCAAAAGCCCTTGTGGGCAAACAAGGGCTGAGCGGATAACCATTTTCAGGCTGCCTTTGGGTTGAAAATTGGCGGTTTAAGAATCTGCGATTTAAATATATTGCACGTTCAAAATATCATACTCGCGCACGCCGCTGGGGGCTTGCACTTCGGCAACGTCGCCTTCTTCCTTGCCAATCATGGCGCGGGCGATGGGCGAGTTCACCGAAATTTTGCCTGTTTTGATGTCGGCTTCGTCGTCGCCCACGATTTGGTAGGTGGCTTCTTCGTCGGTTTCCAAATCGGACACGGTTACGGTTGCGCCAAACACGATTTTGCCTTCGGCGTGGATTTCTTTGGGGTCAATAATTTGCGCGTGCGAGAGCTTGCTTTCTAGCTCGGCGATGCGCCCTTCAATAAAGCCTTGCTTATCTTTGGCGGCTTCGTATTCGGCGTTTTCGGACAAATCGCCATGTGAGCGCGCTTCGGCGATGGCGGCGATGACTTCGGGGCGGGCAACGCTTTTGAGCTGTTGTAATTCAGCTTTGAGCTTTTCTGCGCCGGCAACGGTTAAAGGGATTTTTTGCATATTGGGCTACTCCGATGAGATTTTTGCTTTTCAGGCTGCCTTGAGGAACGCGATAAGGCAGCCTGAAAACGTATTTTGTTAATAAAATTTTGCTAATAAATAAAAAGGCAAGCCACATTTGGATAATGCGGCTTGCGGGGTAAATCTGTGGGGCGCATTGTACCAAATGCGCGATTTATTGCAATGGTTTCATGCTCATAAATTCCAACAGGAAGTTGGTAAACGCGGGGTTATTCGGTTTTTCGTGCATGGACGACCAGCGTTGTTGCCAGCCTTTGAGCGCGTTTTCCACATAGGCGCGTTGTTGCTGCGCGGTGATGCTGCCGCGTTGGTTGTCCACAGCGGAGCGCAGATACACTTCATAAACGCTGTCGTCCACGCTGTTGTGCCCCACCAAATCTAGGCGGAAGCGGTTTAAAAGCTGCGCGGCTTGCACTTTGGTGAGCTTGCCTTCGCGCACTTGTGTGCCCAAGCGATTGGCTTCGGCGCGGATTTTTGCTACATCGGAATAATGACTGGATTTGAGCTTGAAGCCTGCGGAAGAAACACTGCTGGATGGCGTGCTCACGCTGTTAAATCCGCTTTGGCACGCGCTTAACGCGATGGCGAGTAGGCTTAATGTAAGGGCTTTTTTCATCATGGCTGGGTCTCCGAGTAATATTCCGAGTCTTATTAACGCGGAATATTAACCTATTTTTGCAATAGCGCAAAGTTTTGCGGGCGGGTTGGATGGGCAGGATTTTCAGGCTGCCTTGGGCGGAATGAACGGGCAGCCTGAAAACAGGATGATGCCGATGCGCCTGCCTCAACGCGCTCTGCTTGTTCACACGCATCCAAATCGGGCAAACAAAAGGCAGCCTGAAAACGGGCAAACGGCGTTTTCAGGCTGCCTTTAATGACGGGCATTACGCCAAATCGGCATACAGCGCGGTGGAAAGATAACGCTCGCCGAAATCGGGCAACACGGTAACAATCAATTTGCCGGCGTTTTCGGGTTTTTTCGCCAGTTCAAGCGCCGCCCATGCCGCCGCGCCTGATGAAATGCCCGCCAAAATGCCTTCTTTTTCGGCGAGTGCGCGGGCGGTGGCGAGCGCATCTTCGTTGGTTACGGTGATGACGCTGCCATAAACACTGGTGTTCAAAATGCTGGGCACAAAGCCTGCGCCCAAGCCTTGAATAACGTGCGCGCCTTTTTCGCCGCCGCTCAACACGGGCGAATTGGCGGGTTCCACGGCATAAATCTGCACGTTGGGATTGCGTGCTTTCAACACTTCGCCCACGCCTGTAAGCGTGCCGCCTGTGCCCACGCCTGCCAGGAAGACGTCCACTTTGCCATCGGTGTCGCGCCAGATTTCTTCGGCGGTGGTTTGGCGGTGGATTTCGGGGTTGGCGGGGTTGTCAAACTGGCGGGGCATGAAGTGGGTGTTGGGGTTGTTTTTCACCAATTCTTCGGCTTTGGCAATCGCGCCACTCATACCCTCGGAAGCGGGGGTGAGGATGAGTTCCGCGCCATAGGCACGCAGCAGCATCCTGCGCTCTTTGCTCATGCTTTCGGGCATGATGATGACGAGTTTGTAGCCTTTGGCGGCGCACACCATCGCCAAGCCAATGCCTGTGTTGCCTGATGTGGCTTCCACGATGGTGCTGCCTGCTTTGATTTTGCCTGTTTTCTCGGCGTTTTCCACCATCGCAATGGCGATGCGGTCTTTCACGCTACCTGCGGGGTTGAAAAATTCCAGCTTAACGGCAACGCGCGCGGGCAAGCCTTGCGTGAGCTGGTTTAATTGAACAAGAGGGGTGTTGCCGATTAGGGCGTTGATGTTTTGAGCGATTGCCACGATGCGTCCTTTGGTTGGTTTTGCAAAATTGCGATTGGGCTATGTTACGGGGGAATGGGTGGGAAATAAAAGAATTTCTGTTACTTTGTTTTATAACTGGGCGATATAATACCGCGCTTTTTTTGGCGATATTATGGGGTCGGATTGTTGAATCCGATATTTATTTGCTTGCCAATCTGAAACCTTTGCAAAGGTTTCAATCTATATAACACGGCAGCCTGAAACGCAGTTCAGCGTAGCTAAAATGGGTTGCGTGTTCGCCTATGCTTTTCAGGCTGCCTGATGATTGGTTGCGCCTGATTGATAACAAACACATTAGGCAACCTGAAAACGCTTTTTCCCGTTTCAGGCTGCCTCAACAAGGTTTTCTTATGAACAACAATCGTCCGCCCTATTCTCTTTGGTCTGCACAAGCCACTTGGTGTGCGCTGATTGCGCTCACGCTGCTGTGGGATTGGGCGTTTGCGCCGTTGCACACGGGGCGCGTGTTGCTGCTGACTAAGCTGTTGCCCCTGCTGCTGCCGTTGCGCGGGATTTTGCGCGGGCGGGTGTACACTTATCAATATTGTTCTATGTTGATTTTGGCGTATTTTTGCGAGGGCGTGATGCGTTGGTTTGACCCCACGCCGTTAAGCCGTGCGCTGGCAGGGGTGGAAACCGCGCTTTCGGTGGCGTTTTTTGTGTGTTGTTTGTTGTATTTAAAACAGTTTAAAAAGAAAGATTAAGCGCATGGATGTGTCTCAACGCGATGCTTTTTTTGCCCGCGAAACGCTGTGGCTGTGGCTGGGCTTGTTTTTGATTGTGGTGGCGGTGCCGTTTTCCATTATGCGCGTGGGCCCGTTGCCCAGCTTTTTTTTGGAAGCGGGGTCGCTGCTGGGCTGTTTGGCGTTGGTGGCGTTTACCCTGTTTTCAGGCTGCCTGAAAACGCGCATTCCCGCCGCGTCGTATTATTTTGCCGCCTTGGCGATTTTTTGGGCGGCGCAGGCGCGCATCATGCAGCTTACTTATATTGGCATGAGCGACATGGTGGCGTGGACGTTTGCGATACTGGCGTTGCTGTGCTGGGCGTGCCGAGGTTGGATGGCGCGGTTGGGCGCGGAACGAGCGGTATCGGTGTTGGCGGGCGTGCTGCTGCTGGGCGCGGTGTTGCAGGCAACGGTGGGCTGGTTGCAATACGCGGATTTGGCGGGCAAATTCCACGGCGTGCTGATGTATCGCAAGGGCATTGTGGAGGGGCAGCTTGCCCAGCGCAACCATTTTGCCCATTATTTGATGTGGGGCATGCTGGCAGCGGGTTGGCTTTGGGCGCAACGGCGTTTGGCGTGGTTTGTTGCCGTGCCGTTGATGCTGTTGATTGCGGCGACTATGGGCTTAACCGGTTCGCGCACGATTTTTGGCTATGTGTTGGCGATGCTGGTGCTGCTGCCGTTGTATCGCCTGTTTTCAGGCTGCCTCAGCACGCGCGCGGTGTGGTGCTTGGGCTTGGCGGCGGCGATGGTGTTGCTGGGGCAGTTTGCCGTTGAGCCCATATTGGATTTGTTCCGCGAAGGCACGATTACCAGCGCGGCAGACCGCATCAGCAGCGGCTCGCAAATCGCCGGCTCGGGGCGCGGCTACGAATGGCAAAAAGCGTGGCAAATTTTTCTATCCGCGCCGTGGTTTGGGCATGGCTGGGGCAGCTATCCGCTGTATGGCTTTTTAACCAATGTTTACCCCACCACCTTTCGCCCGTATGAAACTGACGTGTTGTTCACCCACAGCCACAATTCCTTTCTCAACCTGCTCGCCGAAATGGGCATCGTGGGCACCGCCTTGGTTTTATTGGGCATGGTTTGGGCGATTCGTGGCTGCTTTCAACGCGCCAACGCGCCCGTAGGCGTGTTCATTCTCGCGCTGATGAGCGTTTCGCTGGTACACAGCACGCTGGAATATCCGCTGTGGTACATCTATTTTTTAAGCATCTTCGCCCTGTTTATTGGCTTTGCGCCCGCATCGGCAAAAGCATCCGCCCAACCGCCAGTAGGCAGCCTGAAAACGATTTATACCGCTGTTGCCCTAGCCATCACGCTATTGAGCGCAGGCATTGTGTACACCGCAACCGTGTATCAAGATTTGCGCCGCTTCTCCGCCAGCGGCGGCAACACCGCGCAACAAGCCAAAAACATCGCAGGCTTGCAACGCATCGCCCGCCACAACGCCATGCTTAGTTACTACGCCCATTTTCAACTGATTAGCCATTTTGATCCCAGCAGCGAATTTGTGCCCGAATGGGCAAACGAAGCCGCCCAATCGCTGCAATACCGCCCCTATGCCAACGCCCAACGCTACGCCTTTGCCGCCTACCGCGCAGGCAATATTCAGGCTGCCCGCGATTGGATGGTGTTGATGTATCACTACTACCCCACCAAATTCTCCACCTATGCCAGCCCAATCATGGACAGCCCCTACTACCCGCAGCTGCAAGCCGATTTCACCGCCCAATGCCGCGCTTATTACGCCAGCGTAGCGCAAATCCCCATCTGCGCCCAAGCTGCGCCAGCCAAGCCTGCGATTGAAGATGTGTTGAAGAATTTGCGGGCGATGCGAGGGAGCGGAGCGGGCGGCAAGGCGCATAAATAAGGCTGCAAGCAACCAATCCCGTATCTATTAAAATTACTAATAAATTTGAGATAATCCCCTTTTTTCACAATCGTTTAAAGGAAACCATCATGGCAAAAAGAACGCCCGCAACATTGGTCTATCAACTGCATATCCGCTTAATCAATTCCAAGCCCGATATTTGGCGCAGAATATTAGTGCCCGCGCATTTTGATTTGCAAGATTTGCATTATGTTATCCAAAACGCTTTTGAATGGAATCACGAGCATTTATTCCAGTTCAGCCAAGACGACCCTTGGGGAGCAGCCTTGTACCCCCCAACGGATGAAGATGGAATCATCGTTGAGCCCGATGATGATGGCGAATACCCGCCTGCGCCACCATTAAGCGAAATCTTAAAAGTGGGCGAAAGCCTGTTTTATGTTTACGACTTTGGCGACAGCTGGGAGCATGAAATCTATTGCGAAGCCCTAATGGTTAAACCACCCAAAATCCGCCTACCGCACTGCGTAGATGGCGCAAACCATGCTGCATTTGAAAATTGCGGCGGCGTGTATGGTTATGCTCACATCCTAACAATCCTGTCCAACCGCGATAACCCCGCCTATCAAGAAGAACTAGCCGAGCTAACCGATTATTACACCAAGCGAATTTTAAAATACGACCCCACCGCCTTTGATCCGAAAAAATTAAAATTGTAGCCCCCGCCAAATTATGCAAAGAAAGGAAACCCCATGCCCCTCACCCCCGAACAAGCGCAACAGCGCATCGACGAAATCCAAGCCCTATACCGCAGATGGCTGCAACTTCTGCCCCAGCTTGAAGCCGCACAGCAGCAATGGCGGCAGGCGGCGCAAATCATGACGGAGCTGGACAAGTTTTACGCCGCCGAATATATGGCATACGCCAATGCCGTGGCAGACGGGCTGCCCGTGTCGCTGCGCACCGAAGGCGAATACAGCGTGTTGAGCGAAGACGCGCTGTTTGACGCGTTCGACGACCACTACCGCCTTGCATGGCAATGGCTGCGCGAAGCCACCGCCGCGCTTGACCCCGAAAACCGCGCGTGAGGCAGCCTGAAAACCGTGCCAGCCACAATAGTCCGCCAAACGGCAAGGGCGCATTGCCCAATGGCATTTTGAATAAACGGCATAGGTAAACAAAATGCCACGCCCAACGCCCTCCCCTGCACAACCCCATTTCAGGCAGCCTGAAAACTATGCGATAATCCGCCCCCATTCCCAACCCATTAACAAGAGACTTCCATCATGGCAGAGAAAAAATCCGACAAAAACACCGACAAACCCGCCGACAAAGCCACCGCGCTCAAAGCCGCGCTGGCTCAAATTGAAAAAAGTTTCGGCAAAGGCGCGATTATGAAAATGGACGGCAGCACGCCGCAAGAAGAGCTGCAAGTCATCTCCACAGGCTCGCTCGGGCTAGACCTCGCCCTTGGCGTAGGCGGCTTGCCACGCGGGCGCATCGTAGAAATTTTTGGCCCAGAATCATCAGGCAAAACCACGCTTTGCCTAGAAACCATCGCCCAATGCCAAAAAATCGGCGGCGTGTGCGCGTTTATTGATGCCGAAAACGCCTTTGATCCCGTTTACGCCCGCAAACTCGGCGTAAAAGTGGAAGATTTGATGGTGTCGCAACCCGACACAGGCGAGCAAGCCCTAGAAATCTGCGATATGCTGGTGCGCTCAGGCGGCGTGGACATGGTGGTGATTGACTCCGTTGCCGCGCTCGTGCCCGAAGCCGAAATTGAAGGCGACATGGGCGACAGC
The DNA here is from genome assembly GCA_963551505.1 of uncultured Kingella sp. Classification (GTDB taxonomy): domain Bacteria; phylum Pseudomonadota; class Gammaproteobacteria; order Burkholderiales; family Neisseriaceae; genus Kingella_B. The sequence continues at coordinate 388 of CAUVGV010000088.1, read as the reverse complement.
CACGTTGGTTTGCAAGCCCGCCTAATGAGCCAAGCCCTGCGCAAACTCACAGGGCACATCAAAAAAACCAACACGCTGGTGGTGTTTATTAACCAACTTCGCATGAAAATTGGCGTGATGTTTGGCAACCCCGAAACCACCACAGGCGGCAACGCGCTAAAATTCTATTCATCCGTGCGCCTAGATATTCGCGGCACAACGCAAATCAAGCCTGCGGGCAAAGATAAAGACAAAGATGCCATGCCCATTGGCAAAGAAACTAAAGTAAAAGTGGTGAAAAACAAAGTTGCGCCACCGTTTCGCGCTGCTACGTTTGATATTCTTTATGGCGAAGGCATTAGCTGGGAGGGTGAACTGATTGATTTGGGCGGTCAATACAACATCATCC
>CAUVGV010000087.1:0-9710 GCA_963551505.1 uncultured Kingella sp. | reverse complement strand
AATATAAACAACCTTCTTTTATGTTGCTAATATCTTTACTTTTAAAATAGGCGATTAGAGAGGGGGTAAAAAATAATGCTGAAAGATAAAGCAATAATATCCCATTGATAATGAGAGCAATAGTAAGTATTCCCACTTGCACACGTTCTCTTATTTTATTAACTAAATCTTGCTTATCACTTTCCATGTTTACTCACGTTCATTAAAAAGGTAGCCTGAAAATGGGTTTAGGCTGCTAGGGTTATTAATGAAGCCATTTATTTCATTATTATGCTAGTTAATAAAATCATAAACAAAATAGCTGTCCACATAAAATCCAAAAATATTTGGTTTCGTATAAGCATAAACAAATATTACTTTATTGCAGTAATCATTATGATGATTTAAATATTCACGTTCCAATGAATAATATTTCTTACCCGATGGAAAGCTAAGGGGAAATAATGACCGCGAATTATTCACTATTGAATGCTGATTACCGCTTTTATCTTTATAAACTAATAATTTATATACTTTGCCCCAACGACTGTTATGCTGATAATACAAACAACCTTGTTGCAAATTATTTTTATCTTTTGATTGCCACCAACCTATCCAAAACGGCATGTGCATTGATATAAATAAGTGCAAAACTATCAAAATAAGCATGAGCACAAAGCCATAAGGTATCAGCATCAGTAATCTGTTTTTCTTTCTGATAAGGGTTATTTCGCCATCTATTATTTTAATAATTGCGGTTTTATCTTCAAATTTTTTCATTTTTTATGCCTACTGCTTGCGCGGCAAAAACTGCACCAAATGCGTATTTTCGGGCAACAGGGTTTTGCGCAGGGCGTGCCCTTGGATGATTTCCAGCGTGAGCGTTTTCAGGCTGCCTTGTTGCCATGCTTGTTGCACAAGGTTTTGCGCGGTGACTTCGTCGCTGGGGCGCAGGGCTTGCCAGATGCCGAGTTCGGCGATGTCTTGCAGCAGGGCGGTGGGGCTTTGGTAGCTGAGGGTGAGGCTGATGGCGTCCACTATGGGGTCGTAGAATTGGTGTTCCAGCAGGGCGTCGCCGAGGTCGTGCATATCAACCAGCGTGGGGGCGGAGTAGGGGAGGGCGTGTTGGCGCAGGATTTGGCGGATTTCGGGCAGGCTTTGGTCGCCCAGATGGCTGAAAAACAGCAAGCCGTTGTCGTGCAGGGCTTGCGACCAGTTGGCGAGGGTGTCGTTGATGTTGTTGGCGTGGTGCAGGATGAGGTTGCTCCACAGCATTTCTGCGCTGTTTTCAGGCAGCCTGAAAGCGATGGGCTGATGCGTTTGCGGGATTTGCCCTTTGCCTGCGAGCTTGCCGAGCCAGCCGCTTTGGGCGCGGCGGGCTTGCGCGGCTTGGGCGAGCCATTGGGGGCGGTGGTCGTATTCGCTGAATGTGGCTTGCGGATAGCGTTGGGCGAGCAGGCGGCGGCTGGTGTCGTTGTCTGCGCCGTGCAGCAGGATGGTTTGGGGCTGGCGGCGCAGGAGCAGCAGGCGGCTGTCCATTTGTTCGGCGATGTGGGCGTGGATGGGAAGCATGGTTGTTGTGCGGATAAAAAGGGGGGATTTTAGAACCTGTATTCGCTCTTTGCATAGGTAGATTTTTTAACGCAGTAGCCGCGTTTTTATGTCATAAAAGATGCCTATGAAAATAGTGAATGCAAGTTCTTTCGCAGCCTGAAACGGGGCAGCAAGCGCGATAATGCGTTTCAGGCTGCCTGAAAGCAGGGTTTGGGCTACAATGCGGCTTTCTTATATTGAAAGGCACCCCATGTCTCAATCCATCATCACCGTTATCGGTAAAGACCGTATTGGCATTGTGTACGACATCGCCAAATTGCTGGCGGAAAATCAAATCAATATTCTGAATATTAGCCAGCAGCTGATGGGCGGCTATTTCACCATGATTATTTTGGCGGACGTGTCGCAATCGCGCAAAACGCCGCCGCAAATGGCAGAGGTGTTCCGCCAAGCCAGCGAGGAGTTGCATTTAACCGTGCAAATTCAGCATGAAGAGATTTTTAACGCCATGCACCGCATTTAACGTTGAGGCAGCCTGAAACGCCCAATCCCGCTTTCAGGCTGCCTCTGTATGCTCCACCTTGCCCACCAAAGGCAGCCTGAAAATGAAAAAACTCCTGTTTACCGCCTTGCTCGCCGCGTTGAGCGCAATCGCGCAAGCCAAGCCCTATCCGCAGCACGACATCGGCAAAATTGTTCAGCCCGACCATGTAGATATGCAGCTTGCCGACCAAGTGTTAAGCGATTTATACGACCAAGCGGGCAACTACCCGCCGCGCTTTGACAACGCCGCCGACCAGCAACGCGCCGCCGCCGAAGCCGCGCAGCTTAACCGCCTGTTTCAAGGCATGATAAAAGTGAAAGCCGTAACCCCGCAGCAGCCCGTGCCTTATATCAACGTGCTTTATCGCTTGGCACGGCTCAATGTGATGGCGCACAACATGGACGTGCCCAACGCCGCCGCCCAAGCCGACCGCTATTTTCAAGAAATGATTAAGCTGTTGAACAACAAGCCCAAAGAAAAAGCCCGCGCCCAAGGCGAATACGGCGCGTTTTTGGTGGGCAGCAACCGCATAGACCGCGCCATGCCGCTGTTGCAACAAGCGATTAAAGGCGGCGACACCAACGCCCATTTACCGCTGGGCATGGTGTATTTTATGAAAGGCAATAAAGCCGAAGCGGTGAAACATTTGCAAATCCACCAAAAACATTACCCGCAAGATGAACGCTCGCGCGTGCTGCTAGAAGCCATTAACAAGGGAACGGCGAAAATGTATCACCAGTAATTCCAACCCATTGAGGCAGCCTGAAAACGGCGAAAACCCCACTTTCAGGCTGCCTAATCACAATTTCTAACCCACCCAAAGGCAGCCTGAAAATGCCCCCGCCCTTGTTAAACCACATCATGCACGACGGCTCGCGCCACTTTTTCAGCCTGCCCAGCAGCCGCAGCCCGCGCCGTTTTCTGTGGCACATTTTGCGCTTGCCCGCGCTGCCAACAGGCTATCTCGCCGACCGCGTTACAGGCGGATGCTGGCTGGATTTCCGCTGGCGCAAGCAGCGGTTCAGCCTACACAATCCGCTTGGCGCGGACGAATATTGGTTTTTCGTTGCCAATCCCGCTTGCCTCGAACATATTTTGCAAACCCTTGCCGATTATTTTATTCATCAGCAATTGTAAATTATTTTTTATTCAACCAAAGAAAGCCCAACTATGTCCCATATCCAATCCAACGAAATCCTAGAAACCATCCGCATGGTGTCCGACCAAAATTTTGACGTGCGCACCATCACCATCGGCATAGACCTGCACGACTGTATCCACCCCAATATCAGTGTGCTCAACCAAAACATCTACAACAAAATCACCCGCATCGGCAAAGACTTGGTCGCCACCGCGCAGCATCTTTCCGCCAAATACGGCGTGCCGATTGTGAACCAACGCATCTCGGTTACGCCCATTGCGCAAATCGCCGCCGCCACAGGCGCGGATAGCTATGTGAGCATCGCGCAAACGCTGGATAAAGCCGCCAAAGCCATCGGCGTGTCGTTTATCGGCGGCTTTTCCGCGCTGGTGCAAAAAGGCATTTCGCCCGCCGATGAAGTGCTGATTCGCTCCATTCCCCAAGCCATACAAACCACCGATATTGTGTGCAGTTCCATCAACATCGGCAGCACGCGCGCGGGCATCAATATGGACGCGGTGAAACTGGCGGGCGACATCATCAAGCAAACTGCCGACATCACGCCCGAAGGCTTCGGTTGCGCCAAAATTGTCGTGTTTTGCAACGCGGTGGAAGACAACCCGTTTATGGCGGGCGCGTTCCACGGCGCGGGCGAGGCAGATGCGGTGATTAACGTGGGCGTGTCGGGGCCGGGCGTGGTTCAGGCTGCCTTAAAAGATTGCGCCGCCCAAAACCTCACCGAAATCGCCGAAATCGTGAAAAAAACCGCGTTCAAAATTACCCGCGTGGGCGAGCTGATTGGGCAGGAAGCGGCGAAAATGCTGGGCATCCCGTTCGGCATTTTGGATTTGTCGCTCGCGCCCACGCCTGCCATGGGCGACAGCGTGGCGCGGATTTTGGAAAGCATGGGCTTATCCGTGTGCGGTACGCACGGCACCACCGCCGCGCTGGCGCTATTGAACGACGCGGTGAAAAAAGGCGGCATGATGGCTTCCAGCGCGGTGGGCGGATTGAGCGGCGCGTTTATCCCCGTGTCGGAAGACGAGGGCATGATTGCCGCCGCCGAAAGCGGCGTGCTCACGCTGGACAAACTGGAAGCGATGACCGCCGTGTGCTCCGTGGGCTTGGACATGGTGGCGGTGGCAGGCGACACGCCCGCCAGCACCATCGCGGGCATCATCGCGGACGAAGCTGCCATCGGCATGATTAACAGCAAAACCACCGCCGTGCGGATTATCCCCGTTACAGGCAAGGGCGTGGGCGAGAGCGTGGAATTTGGCGGGCTGCTGGGCTACGCGCCGATTATGCCGACCAAAGCAGGCAGCTGCGAAGCGTTTGTGAACCGCGGCGGGCGGATTCCTGCGCCTGTGCAGAGTATGAAGAATTAGCACGGTGAGGCAGCCTGAAAACGAGTTTAGCGGGTTTCAGCGAAGCCAAAATGGCATTTAAAAAAGCGTTTTCAGGCTGCCTTTTATACACCTATCTCCCGCCGATGATGCCCCCTTTCGCCACTCGCTCATACGCCAACCCAAAACACATCATTCAGCATTTAGAACGATACCCCCTAACCAAAAAACCGTATCGTTGTCTAGCCGTCAAACCTATCTGCGGATATGGATGATTTTTATATAATCTTACGTTTCTTTACATCACAACACTGCCTGTAACCAGCCTAATAAACAGGGTTCGCAGGCATTTTTTAGAAGGAATAACATCCATGCGCTCCAAACACCGCCACAAAATCCGCACGCTCGCGCTTTGCCTTGCCGCGCTGCCCGCTGCCGCCTTTGCCGAAGATGGCAACACCGCAACCGAATTGGAAAACATTACCGTAACAGCCAAAAATCGCAGCCTGAAAACAGAAAACCGCAACAGCTACGGCGTGGGCGCGTTGCGTTCCACCACAGGCTTGGTGCTTTCGCCGCGCGAAGTGCCGCAATCGGTAACCGTGCTCACCAAAAAGCAGCTTGAAGACCAAGGCATCATGCGCCTTGAAGATGCGCTGAAAACCGCCACAGGCATCAATGTATTCAAATCGGGCACGCGCACGCATTTTATGTCGCGCGGCTATTTTATTGAGCAGATTGAAGAAGACGGCATTGCCGCGCAAACTGGCTCGCCCGGTGGCTTCGGTCTCGGCGGTCCATCGGGCGACCCAACCACCGCCACCGATTTGGCGATGTACGACCGCGTAGAAATCGTGCGCGGCGCGGCGGGGCTAACGCAGGCGAATAACGAGCCGGGCGGCACGGTCAATCTCGTGCGTAAAAAACCGACCGTGCAAACGCAGATTTCCTCCGACCTTTTGGCGGACCGCTTCGGCAAAATCAACGGCGTGTTTGATGCTTCGGGCACGCTTTCACCAGAAAACGGGCTGCGCGGACGCTTTGTTGGCTCGGTAACACGCAACAAAACCTTCCAAGAAGGCTCGCACGGCCGCGACTATATGCTGTACGGCATTGTGGAAAAAGACTTTGGCGACACCGGCAAGCTCACTTTGAGCGCAAGCCATCTTGACCAGATGAGCCGCCCCGACCCAGACGGGCTGCCGCTGTTTGCCGATGGCAGCGGCTTTGAGCGCAAACGCTATCTCGGCGCAGACTGGAACGCCGAACGTCAGAAAAAAGACACGCTGTTTGCCGAATACGAACACTATTTCAACGACAACTGGAAACTGGACAGCAAATTAGACTGGCGCAAAACACGCGGCTATAAAGAGTATTACACGCTGGGTGGCGGCAGCAGAGGCATCGACGCAGACAACCTTGCGGGCAATAACAGCTTTGACCGCTACGACAGCAGCAGCCGTCTGTTCACCTTTCAAAACAACCTAACTGGTCGCTTTCAAGCCTTTGGTCGCAGCCACGACCTCTTTTTCGCCCACACTTTCGCGCAAGAAAAAGACACCTCGCTCAATCGCTGGCCTGCAAGCGATCGCCGCAAATTTAATGTAAACACATTCAACGGCAGCGAAATCGCCAAACCCGATTGGGACGCAGCAGGCAACAGCGCGCGCGGCGGCGAAGGCCGTTACAAAACCCACTCTTTCGGCGCAGGTTTCCGCATCAACCCGCTAGACAGTCTGCACATCATCGTAGGCGGTCGTTACACCCGCTGGTATCGCGCCCTTGATTGGGACAGAAACCTCAAAGACCGCACCCCCGCCACCACGCAGGAGCTCAAACGCAACCGCTTTGTGCCCTACGCAGGCATCACGTTTGACCCGACACCTAACCAAAGCCTGTATGCCGCCTACACCTCCATTTTCAAACAAACCATGAACCGCCGCGCCGATGACAGCCTGCTGCCGCCGATTATGGGCAAAAACTACGAAATCGGCTGGAAAGGCACATGGAACGGAGGTCGCCTGAACACATCCGTTGCCGCCTACCTCACCGACAAAGACAACAACAACCAGCGCGTCAATCCGCCCGCAGGCAGTGGCCGCCAAGCCTATTGGACTTCGCTTGACCAGCGCAGCAAAGGCGTGGAAGCCGAAATCTCCGGCAGCATTACCGACCGTTGGAACATCTTTGCCGGCTACACTTTCAACCGCAGCACCAACCGCAACACCATTCAGGAAAACATCGCCAGCAGACAGGCGGGCTACAATTTCAGCAGCCACACGCCCAAACACATGTTCCGCCTTTACACCAGCTACACGCTGCCCTTTGACGGCGACAAATGGACGGTTGGTCTCGGCATCAACAGCAGCAGCAAATCCAGCACCAGCGGCGGCACCATCCGCCAAGGCGGCTACACCGTGTGGAACGCCAATCTGCAATATCGCCCCACCAAGCAAATGCAGTTGAGCCTTGCTGTGAACAACCTTACCGACAAACGCTACTATGCCAACCAATACAGCCGCAGTTTCAACAGCGGCAACTTCTACGGCGAACCGCGTAATGTGTTGCTTGGCTTTAAATGGAAAATGTAAACACGGCTTGATTTGAACCCGATAGGCAGCCTGAAAAACGTTTTCAGGCTGCTTTTGGTGTGGCGGAAAACACTTGGGCAATCTCCCCCAAATCTGCCTAACCCACGTCATTCCCGCGCAGGCGGCGGGAATGACAGCATCCGTGATTTCAGGCTGCCGAAAGGAAAATATGGCATTACTCAAACAATTCCTCCACCTCGCCCGCCCGTTTTGGGGTGGCAAAACCCAATGGCGCGAGTGGCTGCTGCTTGCGTCTATCATCGGCTTCACGCTGTTTTCCATTTTCATGAGCGTGAAAATCGCCGCGTGGGACAAGCGTTTTTACGACGCGCTCGCCGCATTTAACGGCAAAGCCATGCCCGCGCTGGTGGTGGAATACTGCGGCTATATGGGACTGATTATCGGCGGCATCGTCTGCGGCGACTGGCTGCAAAAGCGGCTGATTTTCCGCTGGCGCACGCATCTCACCGAGCGTTTCCAGTCCGACTGGCTGGGCGGCCACAAACACTACCGCCTGCAACTGACGGGCGAGCCGGACAACCCCGACCAGCGTATCGCCGAAGACATCGCCATGCTCTCGGAAAAAAGCATCGTGCTGTTTCGTTCGTTTATCAACAACATCGCCAAATTCAGCGCGTTTGTCGCCGTGCTGTGGGGCTTGTCGGGCGTGCAGCATTTCACGCTGTTCGGGCACAGCTTCACCGTCAAAGGCTATCTCGTTTGGGTGGCATTGGCGTATTCCGCCGTCAGCACGCTTATCGCGCATTTGGTTGGGCGCAAACTGAAAGATTTGAACATTGACCGCCAGCACCGCGAAGCGGATTTCCGCGCCGCGTTATTGCGCGTGCGCGACCATGCCGAGCAGGTAGCGTTTTATCAGGGCGCGGATGCCGAACAAGGCCGCCTGAAACAGTGCTACCGCCAAATCCGCGACAACTGGCGCAGGCTCACCAACTGCGAGTTCCGCCAAGAAACCTTTTGGGCGACCTATGTGCGCATCAGCATTTTTATCCCCATCCTCGCCACGCTGCCGATGTACCTCGCCAAAACGCTCACCTTCGGCGACATGATGCAGACGCGCACCTCGTTCGCCCGCGTGCAGGACAGCTTCGGCTGGTTCACCGATTCCTACCGCAGGCTGGTGGAATGGGCGGCGGTGGTCGAGCGTTTGGGCGGGTTTCAGGCTGCTTTGGACAGGGTGCAAAGGCAGCCTGAAAACGCCCGTTCCACCGACAATGCTATTCCCTCTCCCGCTTGCGGGGGAGGGCTAGGGTGGGGGCAAACGCTTGATACCCCAGCCGATTCGGTTTCTGCCGAAACCGCACCCCCCCCCCAAACCTCCCGCCTGCCAGCGCCGAAGTGGGGGCAACTTGCAGCCAGCATCAAAGGCAGCCTGAAAAGTCCAATGCAGCCTGAAAACCATCTTTCAGACGACCCCGTAGGGTGTGTGCCCACAGGCACGCACGCGGTTGGCGGCAAACAGGAAAACGCAACCCAACCCGCCGCGCTTGTCCTCGCCCAAACCACCGTCCACACCTCCGCAGGTAAAACCATGCTGCAAGCCGTAAACCTTGAAGCCGCCGCGCCCGAATGGCTGCTGCTGGAAGGGCGCAGCGGCATCGGTAAATCCACGCTGCTGCGCGTACTCGCAGGCTTGTGGCCGTACTACGGTGGGCGTTTCCAAATCAACGGCAGCTTCCTGTTTATCCCGCAACGCCCCTATCTGCCGCACGGCAGCCTGCGCGACACCGTCAGCTATCCGCACCCGTGCCGCCTTGCAGACGACACCCTGCGCGATATTCTGCAACACGTCGGCTTAGGCAGCCTGAAAAACCGGTTGCACGAAGCCGCCGAATGGCACAGCCGCTTATCGGGCGGCGAACAGCAGCGGTTAAGCCTCGCCCGTGCCCTTGCCGCCCGCCCGCAGATTTTGTTTCTCGACGAAGCCACCAACCAGCTTGATGATGAATCCGCGCTCGCGCTGATGCGGATGCTCAAAACCGAACTGCCCGACACGCTGGTGGTCGGCATCAGCCACCAAAGCGGCGTGAAAGTGCTGTTTGACCGCCGCATCACGCTGCAACGGGCAAAGGCAGCCTGAAACGCTGTTCAGCATTGCTAAAACTGTTTTCATTCTGTAAAAGCCTGTCAACTCGTTTTGGCTTCGCCGAAACGCACTTCGTTCGTTTTCAGGCTGCCTGAAACGTTTATTCAAACTATAATCCACCCATCTCGTGCATCCGTTTATCACCCAAAAAGGAAGGGGCTGTCCTAGATAGTTAGGAAAAGTGTAAACAGCGCAACGATTTCTTACAGGAAACCGCTCGGGTATCAATATTTGCTCCACAGCCGGTCAAGCCATTGTTCGGCAAGCCTATATTTCGGCGGCAATATTGACACAATATATAACTGTCTGTATAATAGGAATTTTTTAGAAAGGATACTTATTCATGATAAGTAAGAAAAAATTCAATACTTTTATCGGAAGCATAGGCGCGGTAATCGGGATTTTTGTATTCATCGCCTATATTCCCCAAATTATCGCCAATTTGGAT
>CAUVGV010000086.1:0-9762 GCA_963551505.1 uncultured Kingella sp. | reverse complement strand
CTTTGGCGAAGCAAAGAAAAGTAAGTGCCCCGTCGGCACGAGACGCATGGTTAAAACTACACCCCAAGCCAACCACAAAGCACCAATCCATTTTCAGGCTGCCCCCATTTACCAACCACCCACAAGGAAACCCCCATGCACCACAAACTCCTCCCCCTCGCCCTGATACTCGCCGCCCTAACCGCCTGCGACAGCGCCTCCAAAACCGCCGACCAAGCCAGCAGCCAAGCCGCCAGCCAAGTGTTAGACATGAACAACAAAAGCAAACAAGCCGCGCAAGACATCCAAAAGCAGCTTAACCAAGAAGCCGACAAAATCAACCAAGCCACGCAATAAACGTTTTCAGGCTGCCTCTCATACCCAGAGGCAGCCTGAAAATCATGTAGGAAACAACTAAAGAAACGTCCCGCATTCAATCGGCGGTGCTGTCCCCAAAAGCATGCTGACTTGATTATTGTTACAGACAAGTAGCGTTGATTAAAAATTCCGCAATCTGTTCCTTCCCCCGCTGGCGGGCGAGGGAACAGTGGTACAGCATACTTTTCAGGACACCACCGATAAATATAGTCGTCCCACACAGCCTTATACAGCGTTGGCTCGCCTTGCTGTACTACTTGTACTATCTGCGGCTCGCCGCCTTGTCTAAGTCTGTGTGGAACGACTATAAAAAGGCAGCCTGAAAACACATCATCCCATTTTCAGGCTGCCTCACTCAAAAGCAATCCCAATCTCACTCCCCCTCAATCGCAAACACTTTCCCTTTCCCTTCTGCCCACATCGCGTTGCCCGCATCAATCCTGTGGCGAATCTGCGCCAATTTCGCCGCCATCTCGGGGCGGTAAAACAAATTGTAGCTTTCAAACGGGATAAGCCTGCCATCGGGCGTGGCAAAGTGGATGCAGGATTTTTTCAGGCTGCGTAAATCCAAATTTTCGGCATCCATAAATTGCACCACCAAAATGCGGAACACGTTTTCATAGCCCAAGTTGGCGGGCGCGGAAATTTCGGGCAGGCAGCACATCAATTCGCTCAAACAGTTGGCTTGCGATTCGGGGCTGTGGTTGGTGGAAAACAGCTTAAACACATGTTCTTTTAGGCTGGCATCGTGTTCAAACACAATGGTGTTGCCCGCGCTTTCCACCAAGGTTTGCGGGTCTAAATAGCGGGTGAGCGGGGTGATGCTTGCGCCGTCTTTAAAGGCGTAGCCCATCGCCAGCGTGTCGGGATTGCAGGGCACGGGCATGATGTCGGCTTCGCTAAACAAGCCGCTTTGTTCCACGATTTTGCGGCGGATTTCGCTCACGGTGAGACGGTTTTTGCCGCCCACGTTGTCGGTGCGCCCGGCGAACTGCACGGGCTGCAAGGTTACACCGCGCACGCAGGGTTGGCTGGCGGCAAAGCGGATGATGTCGCCGATTTCGTGGTCGTTTACGCCTTTGGCAACGGTTACCACCAGCGTGGTGGATAGGCCTACGCGGTTGAGGTTGGCAAGGGCTTGCTGGCGAATGCGGCTTAAATCGGCACCGCGCAGGGTTTGCGTTACGGCGTTGCTGAGCGAGTCAAATTGCAAGTAGATTTCCAAACCGTGTTTGCCTGTGGCTGCGAGTTGCTGGGCAAATTCGGGGTCTTGCGCAAGGCGGATGCCGTTGGTGTTTATCATCAAATGCTTGATGGGGCGGCGGCGGGCGGCGGCGAGGATGTCAAAAAATTGCGGGTGGATGGTGGGCTCGCCGCCTGAAATTTGCACCACATCGGGCTCGCCTTCGTTGGCAACGATGGCATCCAGCATTTTTTCCACGGTTGCCAACGGATAGTGTTCGCTGCGGTGCGTGCCGCTGTCGGCAAAACACACGGGGCAGTTGAGGTTGCAGGCGCTGTTGATTTCTACGATGGACAGGCAGGAATGCTGCATGTGGTCGGGGCAAAGCCCGCAGTCGTAGGGGCAGCCGTAGTGCATTTCGCTGTTGAAGCGTTGCGGCATTTCGGGTTTTTTCACAAACACTTCGCGCCCGAGGCGGTAGTATTCGGCATCATCGCTGATGAGCACGCGCTGCATGCCGTGGTTGGGACACCATTTGTCCATATAGACTTGATTGTTTTTAAACACGATTTTTGCTTCTATTTGCTTGAAGCAGGTGCTGCACACGGAGGCGGTGGTGTTGTAGAAATGGTAGGGGCGGTTTTTGCGCGACATGGGGTGTTCCTTTTGGTAGGGGTTTGTTTTTTGTACTGCGATATGGTTTTCAGGCTGCCTCTGCGGGCGAGTGGGCTGTTTGGGGTTTCAGGCTGCAACCTTTGCAAAACCTGCAATCTGTGGCGCGTCGGCGGCTCGCCGACATTTTGCTAACCAATGCAGCTCTGTTGAATAAACCATTTGGCGACGAGCCGTCGCCGCTCCATTTTAGCTTTCAGGCTGCCTCGGGTTGAGGCGTAAAAGGCAGCCTGCCCAGCGTAGTGGCGTGGCGAAGCTAAAATAAATACAGGTTGTTACTCTTGGTTTTCGTTGTTGTTGGATTTACGTTGTTGGGCGCGGTTGCGGTAGTAATGCGGTGGCACGGGTGGCTTGCCCTGCTCGCCGTTTGAGTGCGAGGATTTATCTAATGTTTTGAATACGCTCACAAACACCCAGACGCTAAACACCAAGTCGCCGATAATACCCACAACCACGCCTATTTTAATATCTGAGCCACCGCCCCCTAAACATACACCGAACGCCGCTACCAACAGCACGCCCGAGCCAAGAACAATAGCTGTCAGCAAGGCGATGATGGCGCTGATAAATGTTCTCATGATTGGTTCCTTGTTATGCCGTTTATATTTGGTTTCTTATTTTCAGGCTGCCTAGTTGTATTCGCGCAGAAGCAGCCTGCGAAGCGTCGTGGCGTGGCGAAGCTAAAATCAATCTGCGTTGTCGTGGTTTGCTTGCTCGCGTTGTTGGTCGTGGGCGTCGTGCGGCAGCGCGGGCGTGGGGCTGTTCTCTTCGCTGTTTGGCTGAGGCTTATCACCCGATGCGTTGAACACGCTGATAAACACCCGAACGCCAAATGCTAACGCGGCAATAATGCCCACCACCGCTCCCACCCCAAACGACGCTGTGTCGCCACCAACCATCAGCAGCAGCGTGCATACGCCAAACCCCACCAGCAGCAGTGCGCCCAAGCCGAGAAAAATAGCCGCTATCAAAGCAATGATGGCGCGAAAGAATGTTCCCATGATTGGTTCCTTGTTATGCCGTTTATATTTGGTTTCTTGTTTTCAGGCTGCCTATGTGCCCGCGCAAAGGCAGCCTGCGAAGCGTCGTGGCGCGGCGAAGCTAAAATCAATCTGCGTTGTCGTTGTTTTCTTGTTCACGCTGTTTGCGCCGTCGCGCACGGTCGCGGTAGTAATGCGGCGGCACGGGCTTTTTATCGGATGGGCGCAAAGCGCGTTGGGATGCTTTAAACACGCTGATAAAGACCAAGATAACAAACAGCAATGTGAAAAATCCGGCCACCAGACCAGCCCCCGTCCCCATCGCATTGGCGACGCCCTCCCCCACCACCACAAGAACCGCGCATAGCCCCAACGACACCACAAACAGCGCGCCCAAGCCCAAAATAATGGCTTTCAAAAAAGCGATGATGGCGCGGAAGAATGTTCCCATATTTGTTCCTTGTTATGCAGTTTATATTTTTTGCTTTTCAGGCTGCCTTATGCCCGCGCAGAGGCAGCCTGAAACTATCTCACGCGCCGATACGTTGCCGCCATCACCAACAGCGCACACAGGCACACCCATTGGATGCCGCTCATCCCCAGCCACCAGCCCGCGGGCACGGGTTTGATGCTGTCGATGATTAACCGCCAAAGCAAGTAGCCAAACATCAACACGCGAAACGACAAGCCTTGCTCGTGGGCAAAATACTGCCGCCATTTGGGCAGCGTGATAAGCGCAATCAGCGCGGCGAGCCATTCGTAGAGCTGGGTGGGGTGGCGGCTGCCGTCGCCAAAATCCACGCCCCAAGGCAGCGTGGTGTGCACGCCGTAGGTGCCGTCATACAGCCCCGCCACAAAGCAGCCTGTGCGCCCAATCACCAGCCCGAGCAAAATCGGCGCAACAAAATCGTCGCCCGTGCGCGAGGTGATGCCGCCGATTTTTTTGCCGATTTCCACGCCCAGCCAGCCGCCCAACAAGCCGCCCACCACGCTTTGCCCCGACACCACCACCAGCCAAAATTGCTTGGGGTTGCTGTGTGCCAGCGCCCAATATTCGGGGAACTGCAAAATAGACACCAGCTTGTTGCCGATGCCCGCGCCCAGCAGGCAAAACGCCAGCACCCAAATGCCGCCTTTGCTGGCGAGCGTGGCGGGATGCCCGCGCCGTTTACGGATGTGGTTATACAGCATAAAGCCGCCGCTTAACGCCAGCCATTCGGTGGTGGCGTGGAACAGCAGCGCGGTTTGTTGATGGTGGATAACAAGGGATTCAAGCATGGGAAATAAGCGGGGAAAAGGGTTTTCAGGCTGCCGATGGCTTCGCCCGTCGGCGATACGTTATATAGATTTCAGGCTGCCTACGTTACCCATAGGCAGCCTGAAAATCATGATTACGCTTTATCCAAACCAAATTCTTTGTGCAACACGCGCGTTGCCAATTCCATGTATTTCTCGTCAATCAACACCGAAACTTTCACTTCGGAGGTAGAAATCATCTGAATATTGATATTTTCCGAAGCCAGCGCATGGAACATCCGCGCCGCCACGCCCACGTGCGAGCGCATCCCCAAGCCCACGATAGACACTTTGCACACCGCATCATCGCCGCTCACTTCCGATGCGCCAATGCTGTCTTTCAGGCTGCCGAGCAAGTCCAAAGTGGGCTTGTAATCGCCGCGTGGCACGGTGAATGAAAAATCGGTTGTGCCTTCCGTGCCCACGTTTTGAATAATCATGTCCACGTCCACATTGGCATCCGCCACCGCGCCCAAAATTTGATACGCGATGCCAGGTTTATCGGGAACGCCGCGCACGTTGATGCGGGCTTGGTTTTTGTCGAAGGCGATGCCTGAAACGACTGCTTTTTCCATGTTTTCATCTTCCTCAAAAGTAATCAATGTGCCGTTGCCGCCGTCTTTCAGGCTGCTTAATACGCGCAGGCGCACTTGGTATTTGCCTGCAAATTCAACGGAGCGGATTTGCAATACTTTGCTGCCCAAGCTCGCCAGTTCTAACATTTCTTCAAATGTGATGGTGTCCATGCGGCGCGCTTCGGGCACCACGCGCGGGTCGGTGGTGTAAACGCCGTCCACATCGGTGTAGATTTGGCATTCGTCGGCTTTGAGCGCGGCGGCAAGGGCAACGGCGGAAGTATCCGAGCCGCCGCGCCCGAGCGTGGAAATATCGCCCACGCTGTTGATGCCTTGAAAGCCCGCCACAATCACCACTTTGCCTTGCGCCAAATCGGCGCGCATTTTGTCGCTGTCAATCGCTTCAATGCGGGCTTTGGTGTGGGCCGTGTCGGTTTTTACGGCAACCTGCCAGCCCGTGTAGCTTTTGGCTTCCACGCCAATGTTTTTCAACGCCATCGCCAATAAGCCGATGGTTACTTGCTCGCCTGTTGCCAACACCACGTCTAATTCGCGCGGGTCGGGAAATTCCTGCATTTCGTGGGCAAGGGCGACAAGGCGGTTGGTTTCGCCGCTCATGGCGGACACCACCACCACCACGTCATGCCCTTCTTGGCGTGCGGCGGCAACGCGCTTGGCAACGTTTTTGATGCGCTCGGGCGAGCCGACTGAGGTGCCGCCGTATTTTTGTACAATGAGTGCCATTGAGAGTGTTCCTATGGGTGGAAAAAAAGGTGGGATTATAAACTTTGTAAGTAGCTTGTAAAGGATTGTAAGGCAGCCTGAAAATGCATAAAGCCGTTTCAGGCTGCCTCTGGTTGCTTGCAGGGTTGTTTTTACCTAATATATACGGAAAATTTTTTATATATACTAAGGAGCGACTATGCTAACCAAAATCTTCCAAAGCGGCGGCAGCCAAGCGGTGCGCATTCCCAAAAACTTTCGTTTTGATGGCGACACGGTGGAAATTTTCCGCGCCGAAAATGGCGATGTGGTGTTGCGCGCGCCGCAAAGCAGCCAACGTGGCGATGAACTTTTTGCGGTGTTGGCGCAGTTTGATGATGATTTTATCGCCCGCGTTCAAGCGCGTGATAACGAGCCTCCGCAGGAGCGTGATGCGCTATGATGTATATGCTAGACACCAATATCTTGATTTATATCCAAAAAAACCATCCGCCTGCGGTGCGCGAAAAAATCAACCGTTTGCCCAGCCACGCCAAATTGTGCATGAGTTTTATCAGCTACGCCGAATTGTTAAGCGGCGCGCAAGGCAGCCGAACCCCTGAAAAAACGCGCGAAAACATTGCCCGTTTGGTGCAGATTGTGCCTGTTGTGCTGCCCGATGAAACGATTTGCCAACATTATGCCCGCTGGCGCGATGCGCTAAAACGGCAAGGCGCGATGATTGGCGGCAATGATTTGTGGATTGCGGCACACGCGCTGGCGGCGGATGCGGTTTTGGTTACGCATAATGCGAAAGAATTTGCGTGGATTGGCGATTTAAACTGGGAAGATTGGACGGCAGTATAGCAATCGTTTTCAGGCTGCCTTGATGTGCATAGGCAGCCTGAAAACCGTTTGAGCCGTTTCAGGCTGCCTTTCGCGCCTATGTTGCGTTTGCTCTAAATATGTTTTCAGGCTGCCTATCCTTCCCCAATAGGCAGCCTGAAACTCAATCCAAGCGCGTTTTGCCGCCTTGCCATTTTTTCCACACCCACATCACATAACCCGATAGGCTGTATGCAAAAAAAGCGAGAAATAAAATCAGCGCGGGCTGCAACACCAGCAGCACAATCAGCATCATCATGCCAATCATGCGCGGGAACGAAATGCGGTGGCGCAGGTTGATTTCTTTAAAACTCCAAAACGGAATTTGCACCACCATAGAAAAACCCGCAAACAAAGTCAGCAGCAGCACCCAAATGCTGGATTGGTCAAAGATGCCGTCGTAGCTGCGGTCTAGCCATATCATGCCCACCATCAGCGCGGCGGCGGTGGGGCTGGGGATGCCGATAAACCATTTTTTGCTCACTTTGCCAATCAGCGTGTTAAACAGGGCAAGGCGCAGCGCGGCGCAGGCACAATAGATAAACGCCACGCAGTAGCCCAGCTTGCCAAATTCGTAAAGCTGCCAGTTATACACAATCAGCGCGGGGGCAACGCCAAAGCTCACCATGTCGGCAAGGCTATCTAGCTGTTCGCCAAACGCGCTTTGGCTGTTGGTGAAGCGGGCGATGCGCCCGTCCATGCCGTCTAGCAGCATGGCGATAAACACGCTGATTGCCGCGCTTTCGTAACGCCCGTGCATGGATTGGGTGATGGCGAAAAAGGCGGCAAACAGGGCGGCAAGGGTGAACGAATTGGGCAGGGCGTAGATGCTGCGTTGGCGGATGAGTTCGCGCTTGCTGGTTTTTTTGTGCTTGGCGCTGTGCGCGTGGTTTTCAGGCTGCGTGGGTTGATGGGTTTCGGTGTCGGGGGTTGTCATAGGGATTCCTTTTTTGTTTTGTCGGCAGAGCCGTGAGATTGGCTTGAATGGTGTTTCAGGCTGCCGATTGAATGGTGTTGAAAGAACCTGCGCCCGCGCATCATGCGGTGAGTTTGTGCGGCAAGCCGTTTTCAGGCTGCCTATTGTGCGCGGGCATGGCGGCATAGAAGCCATTGCCAAAGGCAGCCTGAAAACGCTTTTTGCTTCACTCGGTTTCAGGCTACCTTATGGCATGGCAATCAGTTTTTCAAGCCCAACACATCTTGCATATCAAACAAGCCGGTCGGGTGGTTTTGCAGCCAAACCGCCGCGCGAACTGCGCCTGCGGCAAAAGTCATGCGACTGCTGGCTTTGTGGGTGATTTCTACGCGCTCGCCATCGGTGGCAAACAGCGCGGTGTGCTCGCCCACAATATCGCCCGCGCGAATGGTGGAAAAGCCGATGGTTTTCGGATTGCGCGCGCCTGTGTGCCCTTCGCGCCCATAAACCGCGCATTCTTTCAAATCGCGCCCAACCGCGTTGGCAATCACTTCACCCATGCGCAACGCCGTGCCGCTGGGCGCATCCACCTTGTGATGATGGTGCGCTTCAATGATTTCAATGTCGTAGCCCTCGTTTAACACGCGCGACACGGTGTCTAAAATATGAAACGTGAGGTTCACGCCCACGCTGAAATTCGCCGCGAACACAATCGCGTTTTTCTGCGCGGCAGCCGCAATCGCCGCCTTGCCCGCATCGTCAAAACCCGTTGTGCCAATCACCATTTTGATACCTCTGGCGGCGCATTGTTCAATCAAAGGCAAGGATGCGCTGGGGCGCGTGAAGTCAATCAAAATATCCGCATCGTCCAAAGCGATGTCCACGTTATCGGTTACTTTTACGCCTGTTTTGATGCCCAGCGCAAAGCCCGCATCCAAGCCCAACACGCCCGAGCCTGCGCGGTCTAGCGCGCCCACCAAAATGGTGTTGGGATTGGCTTCCACGGCTTGAACCAGCGTTCTGCCCATGCGCCCGTTTGCGCCAGCGATGGCGATTTTCAGTTGTGCCATGATGTACTCCTTATTTTGCGGTTTGTTGAGACGCGGCGATTTGCTCACGCGCGTAGTCCAAAGCGTTGCCCTCAATGCGGCTTACTGCGCCGTTGGCATCAAAGTAAACGCTTAAATTGCGATGTTCTTTCACTTTATTGCCGCGCACCACTTCGTAAACATAATCCCAGCGGTCGGTGCGAAAAGCGTTGTTCAGCAGCGGCGTACCAATTTCCATGGCAACTTGTTGGCGCGTCATGCCTGTGCGCAAGGCGAGCACGGCGTTGGCATCCAGTGGAATGCCTTGTACCACGGAGAGTTTGTAATAAGGCAGTTTTTCAACCAATTTGGGGGTGCACGCGCTGAGTGTGGCGGCGGCGATGAGTGCGAGAATGAGTGGTTTCAAGGGCTTTGCCTTTCGTAAACAAAATGGGGAAGATACCACAGCCGCCTCATGCACAAAAGTTTATTGAAAACTTTTATTATTTGGGTTGTAGGCGGTGGGCGAAAAAATGCTATTATACGGCATCTTAAATTGAACGCATTAAAAGGAATTTGCATGGATAACATCGCGCAGTTAAAAGGAAATGGTTTAAAGGTTACTGGCCCGCGTTTGAAAATTTTGGATTTGTTTGAATCGCACGCCGATGAGCATTTGAGCGCGGAAGATGTATACCGCATTTTGTTGGACGAAGGCATTGAAGTGGGCGTGGCGACGATTTACCGTGTGCTCACGCAGTTTGAACAGGCAGGCATTTTGCTGCGCCATCATTTTGAAACGGGCAAGGCGGTTTACGAGCTGAACAAGGGCGAGCACCACGACCATTTGGTGTGCGTGAAATGTGGCGATGTTACCGAGTTTCATAACGAGGAAATTGAGCGCTTGCAGGATAAAATTGCGCAGGATAATGGCTACCGCATTGTGGACCATGCGTTGTATATGTATGGCGTGTGCGGGAAATGCCAGAAGAAAGAGAAGCGGTAATTGGGAACGATTAAGGCAGCCTGAAAACGAACAAAGCGAATTTCAGGCTGCCTTTTTGTGTGGCGGGAATGGCTGTTTAATCCACCTACCACCCCCATCCTAGCCCCCCCCACCAGCGAGAGAACGAACAGATTGCAGAATTTTTAACCCATACGGTTTGCT
>CAUVGV010000085.1:0-9882 GCA_963551505.1 uncultured Kingella sp. | reverse complement strand
AGCAAAGAAAGGCGACCCCGACGTGCAGGTTCGCTGCGCGAACTTCCCTCACTCCGCATCCTTTTTTCGGCGCGTGCGAACTAGCCGCGCTTTGCGCGTCGTCGGACAAGCGCACGCTTGTTCCCGAAAAAAGAATGCTCCGTTCGGCTGGACGTAGGGGACAAGCAGTAGCATTAAACAATCGTGATGGAATAAACAACAGGAGGGACATGTAGCGTGATAAAGGCAGCCTGAAACCCCATCCCCCCAACAAAAAAACCGTTTGGCACACCACCAAACGGTTTTATTTTTCAGGCTGCCTTTGCTCACCCTAATCACAACTCTTTCACCAGTTCCACCACCATCTCCGCCGAATGCAGCGCGGCGGTGGCGAGAAATTCGTCGAAGCTGACGTTCGCTTCGCTGTCTGCGCTATCGGAAATGGCGCGGATAATCACAAATGGCTTGCCAAGCTGGTAACACGTTTGCGCGATGGCGGCGGCTTCCATTTCCACCGCTTGCGGGCTGGCAAATTCGCGGCAAATGGTTTCAATGCTGAATGTGTCGTTGATAAATTGGTCGCCGCTCACAATCAAGCCTTGGCGGATGTGGGCAGCCTGAAAAACCTTGGCGGCGCGCTCGGCGGCGTGCACCAAGCTGTGTTCGCTCTCGTAGCTGGCAGGCTGTTGCGGTACTTGCCCGATGGCGTAGCCAAACGCGGTTACGTCCACATCGTGATGCGCCACTTGCGTGCCAATGATGACATCGCCCACTTGCAAGCCTTTGCCGATACCGCCTGCGCTGCCCGTGTTGATGATGCAATCGGGCGAAAAATGCTCAATCACCAGCGTGGTGGCGATGGCAGCGTTTACCTTGCCGATGCCGCTTTGGCACAGCACAATGTCTTTGCCGTGCAGCGTGCCTGTGTGAATGGTGGCGGCTTTGCCGAAGCTGTGCGTTTTCAGGCTGCCTAATCGCGTTTTCAAATGGGCAACTTCGGCTTCCATCGCGCCGATAATGGCGATGGTGTTGGCAACCAATGGCTCGCGGCTCATGCAAAAATCTCCGTCCACTCGCCGCGTTTATCCAGCAGATATTGCGCGATTTTTTGCGCGCCTTCTAGGCTGTGGCTCGCCGCCCAACCGCATTGCACCACATTGCACGCGGGCACTTCTTTGGCAACGATTACGTCTTTTAGCGTGGCTTCAATCAAATCCAGCGCGTCTTGGTATTCAGGCATATTGAGCAGGGTTACATAAAAACCCGTTTGGCAACCCATGGGGCTGATGTCCACAATTTTATCGCTGTGGTTGCGCGACAGCTCCGCCATCAGGTGTTCCAACGAATGCAGCGAGGGCATTTCCATATGGTCTTGGTTGGGCTGGCACACGCGCAAGTCGTATTTGTAGATGATGTCGCCGTGGTCGCCATCGGTTACGCAGGCAAGGCGCACATAGGGGGCTTTCACTTTGGTGTGGTCTAGGTTGAAACTTTCCACATTCATGCGTTTTTCGGCGGTGATTTCGGTCATTTGGGGATTCCTTTTAAGGGTTGAGAAAAAAGCGAATTTTACGCGAAAAGTGGGGTTTAGGCAGCCTGAAAACGCAAAACCGTTCAGCATCATGCCAAACGGTTTTTGTTGGATGGATTGGTTTGCGCTTCGCAAGTCGCCTTTGGTATCTAATCCCTGTTTTCAGGCTGCCTATCGTTGGTTACACGGAATAGGCAGCCTAAAACGCGCAAAATGGTTTTCAGGCTGCCTCAAACCGCTCCACCACCGCCCGCGCCACCATCTCCCCCGATTGCACCGCCGCTTCCAGCGTTGCAGGGTAACGCGGATGCAGCCAATCCCCCGCCAGCCAAATCGCATACCGATTCAGCCCATCTTGCGCAGGCACCACACGCCCCAGCCGCGAAGCAATCGTCGCCCGCTTTTCCGTAATCGTCTGCCAAGCCACAGGTTTGCCCACATCAGGGCACACCCGCAGCACATCACCATGCACCCGCTGCGCCCATTGCAGCGGCGTAGCGCGAATGCGGTGCGACAAACTCACCACCGCCGCCACTTCATTTGCCCCCGTCAAACGGCGGCGGTCAATCAGCCATTGCGCCGTGCCCTCGGCAAAGCCCGTCATCAGCGCAGGCAGCCTGAAAGCGCGCCCATATTTCAAATACACCGTCGTAATCGGGTAATACGTCAAATCCCTGATTGCCAAGCGCACCTCATCCCCCAGCGATGGCGGCAACACGCTTTCCATATGATACGGCGCAGTCGCAATAATCGCCCCGTCAAACCGCTCGCCATCCACGCGCACCCCGCGATGATTATCCAAAAACACCCGCTTCACCCGCTGGCTGGGTAGCCAAGCTGCCCCCTGCCGCTGCAAATACGCCACAATCGGCGCAGCAAACGCCCGCGTCAAATCCACCCGAGGCACAAAATAATCGCTCAACTCACATTTCGCCCATACTCCATCAGCCAACACATGACACAACACATTCAAACTCGCCTCTTCCAACGGCGTATTCAACGCCCCCCACACCATCGGCTGCCAAAATTCCAGCAACCACTTGCGCGACACCCCCTGCCCCGCCAACCACGACAACACGCTTTGGTCGGGCAACTGCCGCTTATGATGCGTCTGCAAACGCTTCAACTGCTGCACCAACGCCATTTTCTCCCCAAACAACGCATTTTCCCCGCGCAACAGCCCCGTGAGCAAATTCAACGGCGCAGGCAGCGACCAAGCCGCCTCAAAGCGCAGCCCATCATGCAAATACCAGCGCAGCGGCTGATGAAAAAAACACCGCCGCCAATCCGCCCCCACCTTATCCAGCAGCCTGAAAACGCCCTGATACGCGCCAATCAGCAAATGCTGCCCATTATCCAAAAACGAAAATGCATCGCTGGGCACGCCCCGCGCCCGCCCGCCCGCCACGCGCCCCGTTTCATACAACGCCACGTCCGCGTGTTCCACCAAATGCGCCGCAGCAGATAAGCCCGCCCAGCCCGCGCCAATAATGGCAATTTTAGGTTTAGATTTACTCATCATCATCCCATTTTCAGGCTGCCTTAGGCGAGCCGTTATTTAATTAACATTTATTTCAATCGGCATAGAGTGTATGGCTTTGCCACACACCGTTTGTTAAGCATTGCTAGATAGAAACCTTTGCAGGTAGGTCGGGCATTTATGCCCGACATTTTTAGGTGTAGTGTATTCTAAGTGTTGGGCATAAATGCCCGACCTACAACAACAGTTTTTACAATCGTTTCTGAATACCCAACAAGATTCCCGCCTGCGCGGGAATGACGGCGGGTGGGTACGTTTATCGTGTGGCAAAGGTTTCAGGCTGCCTCAAATGGAGCGGCGATGGCTTGTCGCCAAAATGTTGAATAAGCCAGCTATGCCCACTTTTCGCCGAGTTATTTTCAGGCTGCCTCCCCCAAAAGCAGCCTGAAATGTTGTTTGGTGTGGCGTAAATAAATGCGCTGATTAAGCGCGGGCGCGAGAGGGAGGCAGCCTGAAATGCTTACCCCGCGCCCCCTACGGCTTGCTTGCAAGCCGTGCGCTGGCAAAATTGGGGGCGGGGCAATGGCTGGATGAGGCGTTTCAGGCTGCTTTGGTGTGCGCGATAAGGCAGCCTGAAATGGCTTTATGGCTTAAACCCAAACAGCCATGTTTTCAGGGCGATGCGTGCTTTGCGGGGGTTGGGGATGCGGATTTTGTAGCGCAACACGTTTGCCAAGCCGTCGCGTTCTATTTCCAGCAGCAGCGCGTAATAGATGCTTGCCATGATGAGCCCTGCTTTTTGCGCTTTTTTGTCGGCGGGGGGCAGGAGGGCGATGGCTTGGCGGTAGGTATCGCGCGCGCGGTTGAATTGAAATTGCATCAGGGCGGCAAATTCGGGCGTGGGCGTGGCGGCGAGGATGCTTGCTTCGCTTACGCCAAACTGGGCGAGTTCGTCTTGCGGCAGGTAGATGCGCCCCATGCGTGCGTCTTCGCCAACATCGCGGATGATGTTGGTCAGTTGCAGGGCAAGCCCGAGCGTTTCAGCGTATTGCAGGGTGGTGTCTTGGGTGTAGCCGAGGATGCGGGCAATCAGCCGCCCGACTACGCCTGCGACGCGGTAGCAGTAGTATTGCAGGTCGTCGAAGGTGGCGTAGCGGCTGTGGTGCAAATCCATTTCCATGCCGTTGATGATGTCGGCCAACTCGTTTTCAGGCAGCCTGAAAGTGGGGCTGATGCTGCGCAGAGCTTGATTGACGGGATGCTCGGGCGCGGTGTTGGCTTGGAAGACTTTGGACAAATCTTGTCGCCACCATGCGAGTGTGGCGCGGGCGATGCTGGGGTCGCGGCTGTCGTCCACAATGTCGTCCAGCTCACGGCAGTAGGCGTAGAGGATGGTCATGGCATCGCGTTGCGCGGGGGGGAGAAAGCGGAAGCTGGCGAGGAAGTTGGAATGGCTGGTTTGGGCTTTGTCGCGGCAGTAGTCTAGGGGTTGCATGGCGGTGGGCTTGTGTTTGGAGTGGGCGTATTTTAACGTTTTTTAACGGGCTGGGTTTGTTTACAATGCGTATTTTATGGCAACAGGGCAAGCGCGTTGAGGCAGCCTGAAAGGGGGGCTTATAGTTGCAATGCCGTTTTCAGGCTGCCTGATGATGGCGCGTGGGGATGGATAACATTTTGATAGATAACGAAAGGCAACAGTATGACGATTTATTTTCTCGGCGGCGGCAATATGGCAGCGGCGATTGTGGCGGGTTTGCACCGCGCGGGGCGGGCGGGGGAAGTGCACGTTACCAATCGCGGCGCGGCAAAGCGCGAGGCGTTGGCGGCGCGCTATGGCGTGGCGGTGTCGGAGCGGCAGCCTGAAATCGGCGCGGACGATGTGTTGGTTTTGGCGGTGAAGCCGCAGGATATGCGGGCGGCGTGCGCGGATGTGCAGACCAATGGCGCGTTGGTGATTTCGCTGGCGGCGGGGTTGAGCGTGGCAACGTTGTCGCACTATTTGGGCGGCACGCGGCGGCTGGTGCGCGTGATGCCGAACACGCCCGCGCAAGTGGGCGAGGGCGTGGCGGGGCTGTTTGCCGATGGCGCGGTGAATGCGGCGGACAGGGCTGCCGCCGAAGCGATTATCGGCGCGTCGTGCCGTTTGACGTTTTGGCTGGACGATGAGGCGCAGATGCACGCGGTTACGGCGGTGTCGGGCAGCGGCTCAGCGTATGTGTTTTATTTGATGCACGCTTTGCAGCAGGCGGCGCAGGGTTTGGGCTTTGGCGCGGACGCGGCACGGGCGCTGAGCTTGCAAACATTTCGCGGCGCGGTGGAACTGGCGGCGCAATCGGGCGCGGATTTTGCCGCCTTGCAAGATGCGGTTACCAGCAAGGGCGGGACGACGTTTGCCGCGCTGGAAACGTTTCGCCAGCGGGCTGTGGCGGAACATTTGCGTGAGGGGGTGAACGCGGCGGCGGCGCGGTCGGTGGAATTGGGGCGGGAGTTGGGGTGAGGCAGTAGGCAGCCTGAAAATAAAAAACCGTTTGGTGTTGTGCCAAACGGTTTTGTGTTTTCAGGCTGCCTTTGGGGAAACTTTTTATTTCTTTTTTAAGAAACTAAACCAAAAAATAGCACTAATGAACACAAGCATAATCATGCACACTGCAACGCCCGCAGAAACACTTGCATTACTGGTTTGAGCTGGTTGCGCTTGATAAGCATACTGTTGCTGGCTTCTATTTTGACTATATACAGCCGCGTTTTGAGCTTGCATACTTTGTAACTCACGCTCTAATTGATTGATTTTTGCTTGTTGCTGTTGAATGGCTTGCTCACGTTGCTGCAAAAGAGCTTGGTCATACATGGCTTGTTGCTGTGCCAGCAATGCATCTAGCTGTGCTTTATATGCTTCGGTTTCGGCTTGCTGTTGCCGGGCAAACTCATCAGCTTGCTGTTGCGCAAGCAGTGCATCTTGTTCAGCTTGGTCTGCCTGCTGCCGTAAAGTACCTAAATAACTAACGCCACCATTAGCTGGAGTAAAATCAGTTTGTCTGACTTGATGTTCTGTCTCATAAGGCATACTGTTGTTTCCTCGTTAATTTATGGTTGTTCTCCAAAATCATTATCGCCATCGGTGCCTTTAAAGCAATGCAGATAAATCGTCATGAAAAACCAGATTACAGATATAATTATTATTATAGCAATATATTCAAACACTTCTGCATTTTGCTCTACAGTTTTAATATATCCAATAAGCATAAGCGGAATAACCATGAATATCGCTAATATAGGAGCTGATGCAAGCAAACTTAGCCACCCACTTCTATTTAAGTCATGTAACCTTCCAATCATTAAATAAACATCTATAAATATGGAAAAAGCATACCCAAGCAAAAATAACAATATAAAAAATCCTGAATTTTGATGCATTTGCAACAACTTATTTACAATATTAAAAAACATCATAAATAAAACACCAAAGAGAATACGATAACCCAAAAAAGGTAATCGCGCCATACGCCTTATTTCCACGATGTATCCTTTAATTAAAAATTAAACCTATGATATACTGCAAAAATCGCTTAAACCACCAAACAAAAATGTTTAATTCCGCATTTTTAATGGTATAAATCACACTTTTTTGAGAATTAGATATGGAAATTCACGATAAAATTCGCGTGATGCGAGAAATCAACCAATGGACACAGGAAGATATGGCTGAAAAACTATCCATGTCGGCTAATGGTTATGCCAACATAGAGCGTGGAAAAACAGCAATCAATTTAGATAAATTAAAGCAAATTGCCGAGATATTTAATATTGATGTAGTGGAATTATTATCCAATCAAGATAGGACTTTTTTCTTTTCTATTGGCGACCATAATAATAGCCACAATGGAAACGGCTCTGCTGACAAGTTTCAAGCATTACTTGATTTGAAAGATGAATTGTTAGAACAGAAAAATAATGAGATTGCTGCATTGAAACAAATTATTCAATTGCTGCAACAGAAAATAGAAAAATAATTGAGGCAGCCTGAAAACGTGTAGAACCGTTTTCAGGCTGCCTTTTTTACTAAACCCATCAGACAGCAATCATGGTGGGCAACAAGTTGCCCATCCTACGGGCTGGATGGATTTTCAGGCTGCCTAAACTGCCATTCAGCAAAGTCAATACAATACTTGAACGCGGGCACAAACATAAGCCAGCCTGAAATGCTTGCCCCGCGCCCCTACGGCTTGCTTGCAAGCCGTGCGCTGGCAAAAATAAGGCGGGATGCTGGCATGATGAGGCGTTTCAGGCTGCCTTTGTTTGCCTAATCAGGCAGCCTGAAATCCGCTCCGCCGCCATGCTAAAATCGCCCCCTTTTTAACCTAATCCCATCCCCGAAAGCCGCAACCATGCAAGACCCGCACCAATCGCTAGAAAACCTCGCCGCCCCCGCCACGCAGCAATTTATCGCGCAAGAACACGCCGCCACGCTTGCCCGCTTCTGCCAATCGCCCGAATACGCCGCCCTGCGCAACGACATCCTCGCCCGGCTGCAAGACGAACACCAAATCCCGTTCTGTCAAGAACACCGCGCGCGGATGTACCACTTCCACCAATCGCCCGAGTTCCCCAAGGGTGTGTATCGCGTGTGCACCGCCGCCAGCTATCGCGCGGGGCTGCCCGAATGGCAAACGCTGTTTTCCGTTGCCGATTTTGATGAGATTTTGGGCGACGATGTGTATTTAGACGGCGTGTCGCACTATGTGGAGCAGCCTGAAATCGTCCTGCTCACGCTCTCGCCCGCAGGCTCAGACGCGGCTTATACGGTGGAATTTAACCTTGCCACGCGCCAAATTGTGCCGAACGGTTTTCACTTTCCGCTGGGCAAAAATCATATTGCATGGCGCGATGAAAACAGCGTGTGGGTTTGCCCTGCTTGGGATGAACGCCAGCTCACACCATCGGGCTACCCGCGCGAAGTGTGGTTGCTGCGGCGCGGGCAAACGTTTGACCAAGCGCAAGCCATTTTCAGGCAGCCTGAAAACGGCGTGATGGTGCACGCATGGCGTTACCTAGACCCGCAAGGCGCGCCGATAGACCTTGTGGAATCCGCCACCAGCTTTTTCCAAAAAACCTATTACCAAATCAGCAAAACAGGCGAACCGCAGCCCCTCGCCCTGCCCAGCGATGCCGAGATGGTGGGCTATATTGCGGGGCAACTGGTGGTGCAGCTTAAAAGCGCGTGGCAGCGTGCCAACCAAAGCTATCCCGCAGGCAGCCTGATTGCGGTGAAGCTCAACAAAGGCGTGCTGGGCGAAGCCCAATGCTTGCTCACGCCCAACGCGCAGCAAGCCATAGAAAGCGTGGAAACCACCCGCCACTACATCATCGCCAACCTGCTGGACAACGTTTCAGGCAGCCTGAAAGCATGGCAATGGCAAAACGGCGCATGGCAAGCCGTTGCCCTGCCCGATTTGCCGCAAGGCGCGATAGAGCTCACCGACCAACCTTGGGGCGGCGACGTGCTGTACCTTGCCGCCAGCGACTTCACCACCCCGCTCACGCTCTACGCGCTGGATTTAAGCGTGATGGAATTGAGCGTGATGCGCCGCCAAGTCGCCCAGTTCAACGTCGAAGGCATCATCGTAGAACAGCACCACGCTCCATCCGCCGATGGCACGCCCATTCCGTATTACTGGGTAGGCAAACAGCCAAGGCAGCCTGAAACGCCCACGCTGGTTTACGTTTACGGCGGCTTCAATGTGCCCGAACTGCCGCACTATATGGGGGTGATTGGCAAACATTGGCTGGCGCAAGGCAACGCCTTTGTGCTGGCGAACATCCGCGGCGGCGGCGAATTCACCGGCTGGCACGAAGCCGCCCAACGCCAACACAAACACAAATCCGTGGACGACCTGCTCGCCGTTGTCGCCCACCTTTGCCAACAAGGTTACAGCCGCGCCCAACGCATCGCCATCCAAGGCGGCAGCAACGGCGGCTTAATCGTTGCCAGCGCGTACACAAGGCAGCCTGAAAACATCGGCGCGATGGTGTGCGAAGTACCGCTCACCGATATGCTGCGCTACCCCCAGCTCTACGCAGGCGCCAGCTGGATAGAAGAATACGGCGACCCCGCCAGCCCAGAAATGCGCGACTACCTTACCGCCCTATCGCCCTATCACAACATTTCAGGCAGCCTGAAATACCCCCCCGCGCTGATTACCACCAGCCTAGCGGACGATCGCGTGCACCCCGCCCACGCGCTCAAATTCCACGCCAAACTACGCGAACAGCACGCCCCCAGCTACCTTTACGCCCCCGCCAGCGGCGGACACACAGGCAACGGCACGCAACAAGAAACCGCCGCAGAACTCGCCTGCGTGTTGCGGTTTTTGGCGGAGACGGTGGGCGGAGCGTGATTTGCCATCGCGCTCAATCCTGCTAAATGGTTTTCAGGCTGCCTTTGGTGTTGATGCGTTAAAGGCAGCCTGAAAACTCTGCCAAGCCCATTCGCCCAATAATGGAGCGTCGGCGGCTCGCCGACACTTCGCCCCGCAAGCAACGCGCTATTGATTGAACAACAACCCATTATCGTTAATCCCATTTTAGTTTTCAGGCTGCCTTTGACACCCTATCAAAGGCAGCCTGAAAACCGTGTAAACCCATCAGCCCATAGAACATTGGCGGATTGCTAACACTTGATTACACCACCCAACAAACTCCACTTCCTGTCATACCAAGCGATTCTCTTTGTCAAATAGATTGATTTTAGCTTCGCAACTCCGCTGTGCTCCGCAGGCTGCCTAACTCATCAGCTACGTTTAAATACTACTGCTCACTCCCCTACGTCCAGCCGAACGGAGCATCCTTTTTTCGGGAAAAAGCGTGCGCTTGTTCGACGACGCGCAAAGCGCGG
>CAUVGV010000084.1:0-9911 GCA_963551505.1 uncultured Kingella sp. | reverse complement strand
TCACGCCGTGGCATGCACCGTTCACACGACGCGCTGACTGCCCCCGCATTGTCCGTAGATAGCGCCACAGGCGAAGTGCATCGCCCACACCACATTTCTCCCAACGGAATGTATCGTGGTCGCAAAGTAGCCAAAGCCAAAGGCGAATAAGCACAGCGGTGCAAAAAGCCAGCGATGGAGCAACAGCAATATCGGCTGGCTTTTTCGTATCAAACATTTTCAGGCTGCCTACTCTCACATCATGCAGCCTGAAATCATCCTCCCAGCACACAAAGCGAGCCTTCCCATGGTACAAAAAATTTGGTACACCTACGACGACATCCATCGCACCGTGAAACACATCGCCCAAAAAATCAACGAAGCAGGCATCAAATACGATGCCATGATAGCCATCGGCGGCGGCGGCTTTATCCCCGCCCGAATGCTGCGCACTTTTCTTGATATCCCCATCTACGCCGTAACCACCGCTTATTATCTCAACGAAACCGATAGCCAAACTGCCGATGCCGTGCAAAAAATCCAATGGCTAGACCCCATCCCAGCCGAATTGCAAGGCAAAAACGTGTTGGTGGTGGATGAAGTGGACGACAGCCGCACCACCATGCGCTTTGTGCTAGACGAGCTAGAACGCGACGGCTTCAAAAAAATCGGTGTTGCCGTTATCCACAACAAGCTCAAACCCAAAGTCGCCGAGCTGCCCGAAGGCGTAGCCTATTTTAGCGGCGTAGAAATTGAAGATTGGTGGATAAACTACCCGTGGGATGCCACCGATATTGAAGCGCACAACCACCGCGCCGCCAAAGGCGTTCATTCAGACGAAGAATAAGAACCTGAATGCAGGTTCTAACAAGCAACAAACCCTTTTCAGGCTGCCTGAAACCCCAAAAAGCGTTTCAGGCAGCCTGAAACCGTTTTACAATAGCCACATTATTGAAATAGGGATACGCGCACAACAAAGGCAGCCTGAAAACCCATTCCCTCGCCTCGCGCCAAGCAATCCCACCACAAAGGAACTTCAACATGATAACCCTCTCCGTAGATGCCATGGGTGGCGACATTGGTCTCGCCGTAACCGCCCCTGCCGCCGCCAATTTTCTACAACGCCGCCCCGATGCCAAGCTCATTATGGTGGGCGACCAAGCCCAAATTCAAACCGCCTTGCAACAAGCCAACGCCCCCCTATCGCGCATCAATATTGTTCACGCCAGCGAAGTGGTTGGCATGGACGAAGCTCCGCAACACGCCCTAAAAAACAAAAAAGATTCATCCATGCGCGTTGCCATCCAGCAAGTGAAAGACGGCAACGCCCAAGCCGCTGTTTCCGCAGGCAACACAGGCGCGCTTATGGCAACCGCCCGCTTCGTGCTCAAAACCCTGCCCCATATAGACCGCCCCGCCATCGCCAAATTTCTCCCCGCCGAAAACGACAGCCTAACCCTAATGCTAGACCTTGGCGCAAACGTGGACAGCACCCCCGAGCAACTCCACCAATTTGCCATCATGGGCAACGAACTCTACCGCGCCCTCTATCCCAGCCACAACACCCCCAAAATCGGCTTGCTCAACATCGGCACAGAAGACATCAAAGGCACAGAAACCGTCAAACAAGCCTTTCAGCTTCTTCAACAAAGCCCCATCAACTTCATCGGTAACATCGAAGCCAACCAAATATACAGCAACCAAATTGATGTTGTGATTGCCGACGGCTTCGTGGGCAACATCGTACTCAAAACCATAGAAGGCACAGCAGGCTTTATGGGCGGCATCATCAAACAAGAATTTCAACGCAACCTCTACACCAAATTCAGCGCACTCACCGCCCTGCCCGTGCTCAAAAGTTTCAAACGCCGCCTAGACCCCCGCCGCTACAACGGCGCAATCTTTCTCGGTTTGCGCGGCATCGTTGTCAAAAGCCACGGCGGCACCGATGCCACAGGCTTTGCCTTCGCCCTAGAAGAAGCCTACCAAGAAGCCCAAGCCGACAGCCTAACCAAAATTGAACAAGGCATCAGCGAAAAACTCGCCACCGCTTAACAATGAGCAATAGCTTGCAGCCTAAGGCAGCCTGAAAACATCAAGCTGCCATCATCGCACACACAAAAAAACAACACACATTAAACAGCAAAAAAATAAATTTGCAAAAAAACAACACTATTTTATTCTGAAAAATTGTTTTATTAAACAATAAAATAAAGCAAAACAACCAAAATAAAATCAAAAAACCCAAAGCAGGTTCAACACAAAAGCAAAAAATAAGTTTGTTTTTTTCTCTCAAAATAGCTATATTAGCGACTGCGAACTGCAAGGCTCATGTTGATGAGCTTAACAGGGATTAAAAGCATTCTTTTGAACGCATTTAATTCTTTTCAAAACTTGTTTAAGTAAACATAAGGAATACAGAAATGAAAAAAACTCTGATTGCTTTGGCTTTAGCTTCATTGTCAACTGCTTCTATGGCAGACGTAATTTTGTACGGTCAAATCAAAGGTGGTGTTGAAACTACTTTTGGTAACAAACTGGGCAAAGACAAAAACAAAGGTTCAACTACTCAAATCGTTGACTACGGTTCACGTATCGGTTTCAAAGGTCATGAACACCTGACTGACAACTTGGATGCTATTTGGCAAGTTGAATCTAAAGTAGACATTGGTGGTGGTTCTGGTCGCACATTCGGTACTCGTGATTCTTTCATTGGTTTGAAAGGTGGTTTCGGTACTGTTAAAGTAGGTTACCAAGAAACTCCTGTTCACGAATTGAACGGCAAATTAGACCAATGGGAATATGATTCTGCTGTTGCTGGTTTGGGCGTATTCACTCGCGGTACTGATGCTAGCCGTCGTGCAACTGCAATTAGCTATGAAACTCCTGATTTGTCTGGTTTCACTGCAAAAGCTTACTACTCACCTAGCGAGCAAGAAAATGGTGAAGATACTTACTCATTGGGTAACCATGATTCAAAAGCTAAAGGTATCTATGGTTTGAGCGCAAGCTACAAAAATTCTGGTTTCTTTGCTGATGTTGCTGGTGTATATGCACGCGGTACTAAAGCTGCTGATCGCGCAGGTAAAAAAGGCGGTTACCAAGCATTGGTACAAGCTGGTTACGAAAGCGACAAATGGTTGGCTGGTTTGGCTTACCAACGTTCACAACGTGTAGAACGTTTTGGTTATCCAAAACCTGATGATAATTCTAAACTGAGCCCTAACGCTGATAAAGCAAATGAATTGGCATTGTCTGGTGCTTACACTCTTAACGATGCGTTGACTCTGAAAGGTACTTTTGCTTACGGTTTCGGTGTTAAAGATGTTGATGGCGATAAAATCGCTGGTAACGGCAAATACTACCAAGGTATCGTAGGTGCAGATTACGCATTGTCTAAACGCACTATTGTTAATGGTCAATACGGTTACTTCCAATCTGGTAAAGGCGTTGACAAACTTAAATCTAACGTAGTTAGCGTTGGTATGAAACACAAATTCTAATCTGAGATTATTCAGGCTTAGAATGCTAAAACTCCCCACGAAAGTGGGGAGTTTTTTGTTTGGGAATTTATGGTTTTCATAAAGAAGCAGCCTGAAACCTTTATTTCATCGGTTTCAGGCTGCTTTTTTGTTTGTTTTTATTACGCTGGATTGTTCTCATCAAAAAACTGCACTTTTATGCCAAACTGTTGTGCGAGTACATCGCCTAATGCTTGGATGCCGTATCGCTCGGTGGCATGGTGTCCTGCAGCGATGAATGCTGTGTCTGTTTCGTTGGCAAGATGGTATTGCGCTTCGGAGATTTCGCCTGTGAGATATACGTCTGCGCCTGCATCTATGGCAGCCTGAAAATACCATTGCGCCCCGCCTGTACACCATGCGATGCGGGTAAGCGGCTGTTTGGGGTTGCCTATAATGGTGGGTGTTCTGCCCAGCGTTTGTTCAACGGCTTGGGCAAGTTGGGCGAGCGTGCGTTGGCTTTCGGGCAATGTGCCGATGTTGAGCAGATTTTGTTCACCGAATGTGTTTTCAGGCTGCCAATGGAGTTTGGCAGCGAGTTGAACGTTGTTGCCCAGCGTGGGGTGGGCATCAAGTGGCAGGTGGTAGCCAATCAGGTTGATGTTGTGAGCGAGTAGGGCGGCGATGCGTTGCTTTTTCCAGCCGATGATGGCGGTGGGTTCGTTGCGCCAGAATAAGCCGTGATGCACAAGCAGGGTGTCTGTGCCTTGTGCGATGGCGTGGTTGATGGCGGCTTGGCTGGCGGTTACGGCAGTGATGATGTGGCGGATTTGGTCGTTGCCTTCAATTTGCAAGCCGTTGGGTGCGCCGTCTTTGAATAACTGGGGTTGCAGGGTTTGGTCGCACCAGTTGAGCAGGGTTTGGCGTGGGGTCATAGTTTGTTCCTTGTGTGTGATTGAATGGTTGTGAGGCAGCCTGAAAAGTGATTTTGAAATGGTGCGGGGGCAAGTTTCAGCCCACGCGGTTATTCAATATCTTGAACGCGTGGGCTGAAACCGTTCTATTTAAGGCAGCCTGAAAACTATTTAGCGCAGCGAAAACCCATGTTGTGCAACACAAAATTGGGCTGCAAACTGGTGCGGATGCCGTAGCGCAGGAAGGCGGCGTAGTTGCTGGGGTCGCTGCTGTTTACTGCGCCTGAGCCGCAAAAGTCGGCGGCTTTAAGCGTGCCCGATGTGATTTGGCTGCTGTTGAAATCGGATGTCCATTCCCAAATCAAGCCGTGCATATCGTACACGCCGTAGAAATTGGGTTTGTTTTGGCGGATGTTTTTTAGCCCTTTGCTGCCGTTTTCATACCAGCTCAAAATGGTGCGGTTGTAGCTCGGTTCGTTGCTGCCGTTGGCTTGCAGCTCGGATGCCAATCCCACAAATTCCCATTCGTCGTTGGTGGGCAAGCGTTTGCCTTGCGCGGCGCAGTAGGCATGGGCGGCAAACCATGAAACGTTGGTTACGGGTTTGTTGGCATCGGCGGTTTTGGGGCCGTTTTTTTCCCATTGTTTCAGGTAGTTTGACTCGGCTTGTCTTGCGCTCACGTTGCCGCGCTGCCATTTGGGGTTGGCTTTCACAAACTGGGCAAATTCGGCGTTGGTTACGGGCGTTTTGTCTATTTGAAATGGCTTCACGCTAATCAGAGGCGTATCTTTTTTGAGGTACAGCGGGCGATAAGAGCCGCTGGGGATGCTCGCCATTTCCACGGCGTGTGCGCTGAGGCAGCCTGAAAATAGGGCGGCGAGCATGATGTATCGTTGGGTTCGCATAATGATGTTCCTTAGTGATGAGGCAGCCTGAAAGTGGATTTTACGCAATTTTCAGGCTGCCTCAAACGTCCTTCGTTTAAAAAAGCTGCCTGATTTGTGTATCACGATTCAGGCAGCTAATCTCTCACAAAACTACGGTTTATTTACGCGCGGCGGCAACGTCTTCGGGTTTTACTTCGCCGCCTTTGTTGCCGAAGCTGTTCAACACATAAGTCAGCACGTTGGCGATTTTCTCGTCATCCAAGGCTTGCGCGGGCATCACGCTGTTGAATTTTTTGCCGTTTACCGTGATTTCGCCGCTCAAACCTTTCACCACGGCGTGGATGCCGCGTTTGGGGTCGGCGTTCAAGTAATCAGAGCCTGCCAATGGAGGGAACGCGCCTTCAACGCCTTTGCCTTCTGCGCCGTGGCAAGCCGAGCAGGTGGATTGATACACGCTTTCGCCTGCTTTAATGCGCTCTTCCTTGGAGGCGGCTTTGGGTGCGCCTGCGGCAACTTGTGAGGCTTCGCTGGCGGTGAGCGGTGCAGTTTGAATGGTGCCGCCCTCGCCTTGGTATACCAAGTCTTGCGTTTTGCCCGAGAAGATGTCTTTGTTTTCAGCACCTTCGGCAACCAATTGACCCAACGCGCCTTTGTTGAACGCGCGGAAGATAGAGTGGTCAACCAAAGTGTAGCTACCTGGCACATCCAGTTTCATTTCCACAATCGCCGCTCCGCCTGCGGGAACAAGCGTGGTTTGAACGTTGTGGTTTTCTACTGTGCCTGCTTCCACGACTACGCGGTCAAAAATTTCGCCAATCACGTGGAAAGAAGAAACGAGGTTGGGCCCACCATTGCCCACGAACAAGCGCACTTTTTCGCCCACTTTGGCTTTGAGCGCGTTATCGCCTGCAATCGCGCCAACGTGTCCGTTGAATACAACGTAGTCTGCGTCTTCATCAATTGCTTTTTTCATGTCAAATGGTTGCAAACCTTGTTCACCGTATTCGCCTTTGGTGTAGAAATCACCTTGCATCACGTAAAACTCTTTATCCACTTTTGGCAAGCCTTCTTTTGGCTCAACCAAAATCAAGCCATACATACCGTTGGCGATGTGCATGCCCACGGGCGCGGTTGCGCAGTGGTAAACATATAAGCCAGGTTGCAATGCTTTGAAGCTGAACACACTGGTGTGCCCTGGAGCAGTAAACGAAGCGGCTGCGCCGCCGCCAGGGCCAGTTGCCGCGTGGAAGTCAATGTTGTGTGGCACGGTGGAATCAGAGCGGTTGGAGAAATGCACTTCCACTTGGTCGCCCTCGCGCACGCGGATAAATGACCCCGGTACGTCGCCGTTGAACGTCCAATATTTGTAGTCCACGCCATCCGCCATTTTCATCACTTTTTCTTGCACTTCAATGTTCACTTTCACGCGAGCCGCGTGGTCGCGGTCAATGGCGGGGGGAACTTCGGGTGCTTTGGTTAAAACAGCGTCGATAACAGGCAACTCGCTGGCAGGCACTTCGGCTTCGGCAGCAGCAGAAGCGGCAGGTGCAGAAGCATCAGCAGCTGGGGCAGAAGCGGCGGCTGTGGCTGCTGCGCTGGCAACAGGTTTATCCTCGGGCGCGGGTTGTGGGGCGCAAGCAGAAAGAGCAAAAGCAGAAGCGATGAGCATCGCAAGAGTTTGACGTTTCATGATTTTGTGTCCTTAACACGGGTTAAAATTATTTTCAGGCTGCCTACTTACTTCGGCTGCGCCTTTTTGTTAGAAAGCATTATTGGTTAAGGCGGATTAACGCATCTTGACATAAATCAACAAAATCAAAAAAGTTCATATTTGCTGAATTTTCTATTAGAAAAATTTGAGATAAGTCAAAAAAATAAAGCGATGAAATGATATTTTGTGGTTTTGAAGTAAACATTTCGCAAAATAAGAAACACTCTCAATTTGGCGTAATTAGGGCAGCCTGAAAAAATTGCTACTTATTTTTGCCGTATTCGTGTTACAATTTTTAACATTCAATAATAATGAATTTTTAACCACGTCCAATTTTTTAAGGAGCACAAAATGGGACAATATAAAAAGTTATGGTACACGCTCATTGGCGTGTTAGCCGTAACATTCACGCTGCTGGGGTATCTTGGCGTTGAAATTTATCGCCAATCGCCTCCGTTTCCTGAAAAATTCGTTTCGGCGGATGGCAAAGTTTTGCTGACCAAAGACGATATTTTCAAAGGTCAATCCGCATGGCAAAGCACAGGCGGCATGGAGCTGGGTTCGGTGTTGGGACACGGCGCATACCAAGCCCCTGACTGGACTGCCGATTGGTTACACCGCGAATTGGAAGCATGGTTGGATTTAACCGCGCAGGCTGATTTTGGCAAAAAATACGCCGAGCTGGATAAAGTGCAACAAGAAACCGTGCGCGCGAAAATGATTCAAGAATATCGCTTCAACAGCGGTGTGCAAGAAGATGGCAGCGTGAAGCTGTCGGACACGCGCATCAAAGCGATTGAAAGCATTGCGCCGTATTACATCGGCTTGTATGGTGATGAGCCATCGTTGAACAAATCGCGCGAACACTTTGCGATGCGTACCAACACCTTGCCCGATGCCGAAGCGCGTCAAAAATTGACTAACTTCTTTTTCTGGACGGCGTGGACAGCATCTACCAACCGCCCTGGCACAGAAGCTACCTACACCAACAACTGGCCGCACGAGCCTTTGATTAACAACGTGCCAACCACTGAAAACTATATGTGGTCGTTTGCATCGTTTGTATTCTTGTTGGCAGGGATTGGCTTTTTGGTGTGGGGCTATCATTTCTTGCGTTCGCACGACGACACGCCCAAAGCCCCCGCTTCTGATCCATTAGCCAAAATCACGCTTACACCATCGCAAAAAGCGTTGTGGAAATATGCTGCGCTTACGGTGATTTTGTTTATCGTGCAAATTTTGCTCGGCGGCTTGGTGGCGCACTACACCGTGGAAGGTCAAACATTCTATGGCATTGAAATGTCTAAAATTTTGCCTTACTCGCTGGCGCGTACTTGGCACTTGCAATCTGCGCTGTTTTGGATTGCGACAGGCTTTTTGACTGCGGGCTTGTTTGTTGCGCCGATTATCAACGGTGGCAAAGACCCTAAATTCCAAGCCTTAGGTGTGAACTTGCTCTACGTTGCTTTGTTTATTGTGGTTGCGGGTTCTTATGCGGGCAACTTTGTTTCGCTGGTGTTGAACAAAATGTCTGGCTCAACCAATTTCTGGTTTGGTCATCAAGGCTATGAATACTTGGACTTGGGTCGCTTCTGGCAATTATTGCTTACAGTGGGTTTCTTGTTGTGGCTGTTCTTGATGCTGCGCTGCACGGTAACTGCCTTTAAACAAGGCGGCGACAAAAACTTGCTGGCAATTTTTGTGGCTTCTATCGTGGGCGTGGGCGCGTTCTATGCCCCCGGTTTGTTCTACGGTGAACACAGCCCTGTGCCTGTGATGGAATACTGGCGTTGGTGGGTGGTGCATTTGTGGGTGGAAGGCTTCTTTGAAGTGTTTGCCACCGCTGCATTGGCTTTCGTTTTTTACAGCTTGGGCTTGGTGAGCTACAAATCAGCCACCACGGCTTCTTTGGTGGCAGGCAGCTTGTTCTTGGTAGGCGGCGTGCCTGGTACGTTCCACCACTTGTATTTCACGGGTTCAACCACGCCTGTTTTGGCAACGGGTGCTTCGTTCTCTGCTTTGGAAGTAGTACCTTTGGTGCTGCTGGGGCATGAAGCGTATGAGCATTGGTCTCATCAACACGCTGCGCCTTGGATGCAACGTTTGCGCTGGCCTTTGATGTGCTTCACCGCTGTTGCGTTCTGGAATATGCTGGGCGCGGGCGTGTTTGGCTTCTTGATTAACCCACCGATTACTTTGTTCTACTTGC
Source organism: uncultured Kingella sp. (assembly GCA_963551505.1). GTDB lineage: Bacteria > Pseudomonadota > Gammaproteobacteria > Burkholderiales > Neisseriaceae > Kingella_B. The sequence continues at coordinate 750 of CAUVGV010000084.1, read as the reverse complement.
AAGGCTTGAATACCACTGCGGTGCATGCACACGGTGCGTTATTCGGCGTGTATGGCTTCTTGGCGTTGGGTTTTGTGTTGCTGGTGGGCTGTTATATCAAGCCCAACTACACCTACAACGCTAAATACATGACCATTGGCTTCTGGCTGCTCAACGGCGGCTTGGCGTTGATGATTGTGTCTAGCTTGTTGCCGATTGGCATTATTCAAGGCTATGCGTCGATTAGCCAAGGTTTGTGGTATGCGCGTAGCGAAGCGTTTATGCAACAGGATTACTTGGTGCTGTTCCGCTGGATTCGCACGATTGCGGACTTTACCTTTATCGGTGGCGCGTGCTTGTTTGCATGGCAAGTGATTAAGATGTCCATTAGCCGTGATAAAGCGGCGTAAGCTGGCGCGATAAATAGGCAGCCTGAAAATGCAGTTGGATGCGTTTTCAGGCTGCTTTTTTGTTTTTTGTGCGGGGATGTAGAGGCAGCCTGAAAATGGGTGGAGGGGTTTCAGGCTGCCTTAGGGGGGAGATTTCAGTGATGGCGCGGCGGTGGCTTGCCGCTAAGCGGGGTGTTGTGCGGATTGTTACCGCGATGTCGGCGAGTCGCTGCTGCGCTATTGGGTTGCCGATTGGATTGCAGTGTGTGTTGCTGCTATGCAGAGGCAGCCTGAAAATGGGTAAGCGGGTTTTCAACCTTGCGCGTAGCGCTGCGGTATACCCCTTTATACCCAAATCAAAGATTTGGACAAAGGGGCAAGG
>CAUVGV010000083.1:0-9942 GCA_963551505.1 uncultured Kingella sp. | reverse complement strand
TGCTGTACTACTTGTACTATCTGCGGCTCGCCGCCTTGTATAAGACTTAATTGGAGCGACTATAGTTGTGGTGTGTTTTAAGATAAAAAATAGGTCAGCGTTTGTCGGGCATAAATGCCCGACCTACAAACTTTCAGGCTGCCTCAACATAATATAGGCAGCCTGAAACCTACTCATTCCTATCCACCACAAACCCCATCGCCCGCAACGCATCCCAATCAAAAAAATGTCCAGGGTCGGTTTTGCGGCTCGGCGCAATATCCTGATGCCCCGTAACCGCTTCAATCGGATAACGCGCCACAATCGCGCCCAGCAGCCGCCCCAACGCCGCATATTGCGCCGCCGTAAACGGCTCAAAATCGCAGCCCTCCAACTCAATGCCCACCGAAAACGCATTGCATTGCTCCCGCCCGCGAAACGCCGACACCCCCGCGTGATACGCCATCTCATCGCACGACACAAACTGCACCACCGCCCCCGTGCGCGCCACAAAAAAATGGCTAGACACGCGCAAATCCGTCAGCAACGAAAAAAACGGATGCTCGCCCGCCACAATTTGATTGGTAAACAACTTTTGCACCGCCCCCGTGCTATATTCAAACGGCGGCAACGAAATATTGTGCAACACCACCAAGCTCACCACCTCGCCATCAGGGCGCGCGCAACAATTTGGCGACTGCATTTGCACCGCCCCCTGCCAACGCCCCCCGCGCCAAGCCTCCTGCCCCATATCATGCTTCATCACAAAACTCCATAAACAAAAACAAAAGGTGGTGTCCTAAAAAGTATGCTGACATAAAACGTCAAGCCAATAACGGCATTTCTATCGTGCAAAATTTCCTGTTAAAACAGCGGAATTTGGCTAATTTGAATTACTAAAAAGACAAGCAGCATACTTTTTAGGACACCACCAAACAAAATTATAGCAGCCCGAACATCCCCTCCCCATCAACCCATTTGCGTCATAAAACGGCAGCCTGAAACGCCGCAAATGTCATTTTATGGCGCAAATCACCATCCCAAGCCACCCAACCCCCGCCTGCCCACGCGCCCCAATCTTTACAAAACTATGCACGGATTTTGCTTGTAATCCACTAACCCAAATTTAAACCCTCAAATATTTCAATAGCAAACCATTGCCTAGCTTGTTTCTCGCAAGGCTTTCTGTAATAATTTGCAAACTTTTGATAAGGCAAAACGTAGCATGTTTACAAATATGCTGCTTCATAATCACACCATCTCCCAAATCAGCCTAACAGCATGGATTGAGCGTATTGCACCATGTGCGCACTTCGGCTCGCCATCCTGTTAGCCTTATCGTTTGGATTGGTATCGCCACCGTTTAGCCTGCCGCATTAGGCAGCCTGAAAATAGTGAATACAGGTTCTAATATTTCTATAAAGGTAAAGGAAAATCCATGAGCGACAACATCGTGCCCGAAATAGATGCCCACGTTGGCTTAAATCGTTACCGAGGGATGATTATCTCCATTGCTTTCTTCGTTGTATTACTCGCTGCCCTGTTGATTTATGCCAACAACATTTCCAGCGAAATCGAAGAAGACTCCGTACAAAGTTACGTTACCAGCGAAATGACCAACTCGTATGGCGAATTGCTGGAAAACATCCAACTCTTAAAACTCAACACCAACCGAGACCCGCAAAGTCCCTTGGTGCAAGGTGCGTTAAAACGCGCCAAAGAAGCGCAAGACATCTTTTCGCGCTCTCTGCAAGCCACCGCTCAAGGTGGCGACTACACTTCTATTGATGGCAAACAATATCTGGTGGACGCTTCCAATAAAGGGGTTAAAAAGAAATTGATGGCAGAGATGGTGAAAAAATGGAAAGATGCCAAACTATCTGTTGATGCCTACTTAAAAGCTGCTAATGACCCCGCAGCCGATAGCGCATTGCTTGATACCGCTCTATTGAGTTTGCAAAACAACAACGCCCGTTTCACCGAAATCTCCAATTTCTTGCTGGCAAGCAAACGTGCCAAATTGGAAGGCCGCACCAACCAATTAAGAAACGTGGAGATTTTCGGCATTGTGGGCGCGGTTTTGTATCTTGCCCTCTTCCTGTTCTACTTCATCCGCAAATTGCTCACCGCCGATAAATTAGCCGACGAAGCAAGAAAAGAAACCACCGAGATTATGGACACCGTAACCACAGGTTTGTTCCTGCTAGACAGAGACTTAACCATCGGTTCGCAATACTCCAAACAGCTGGAAAACCTGATTGGTCAAAAAAACGTGGGCGGCAAAAACTTGCTGGACGTGTTAAGCAACTTGATTAACGCAAACGACTTGAACACCACCAACGACTTCGTGGGGCAGCTCTACAACCCCCGCACCAAAGAACGCTTGATTGCCTCTTTGAACCCCTTGGTGCGCCAAAAAGTGAAAATTGATGATAAAGAACGCTATCTGGATTTCAATTTCCACCGCGTATATCACGGCAAAGACATTACCCGCGTGTTGGTGAACGTGGCAGATGTAACCAACGCCGTATTGTTGGAAGAAAAAATGGAGCAAGAGCGCGAGCAAAACGACGTGCAACTGGAAATGTTGAGCAACATTTTGCACACCGACCGCACCTTGTTAAACGATTTTATTGACAACACCAACCAACACATTCAAAACATCAACACCATATTGAAATCGCAAAGCGACAACACCAGCTCGCTGCACGAAAAAGTGAACGCCATTTACCGCGAAGTGCACAGTATGAAAGGCGAATCTTCTGCCTTAAAACTGGGCGGCTTCACCACCATGGCAGAAAACTTTGAAGCCAGCTTGAACCGCTTGAAACAAATGCCCAAACTATCGGGCGAAAACTTCCTCGGCTTGGCGGTGCAACTGGAAGAGTTGATTCGCTTAAACCACACCATTGAAGACTTGCTTGCCAAAATTGGCGGCGGCGCGCCCGTGGTAATGAGCAACACAGGGCAATCCACTGCCGCGCAAAACCCCAACGCGCGCTACGCCAGCTTTATTGCCGACATCGCTGCCCGCAACCACAAACAAGCAGCATTCACATACAGCGGCTTGGAAACCACAGGCAACAGCAAAGTGGATGGCATCGTAAACGAAGTCGCCATTCAGCTTTTGCGCAATTCGGTGGTACACGGCATTGAAACGCCAGAAGTGCGCAGCCAACGCGGCAAATTACCCATAGGGCACGTTCACATGAGCCTGCAAGACCAAGGCGATAAATTCTTGCTCACCTTTGAAGACGACGGCAACGGCGTTGATTACGCTGCCATCGCACAAAAAGCCGTCGCCATCGGCAAATACACCGCCGAAGAGGCGGCCAAGCTGGATAAACGTGCGCTAATTTCCTTGCTGTTTAGCCCAGGTTTCTCCACCGCCAAAAACAGCACCGAAGACGCAGGGCGTGGTGTGGGCTTGGATATCATTAAAGACCGCATCGTATCGCTGGGCGGTACGGTAAACGTTGCCAGCCGCTTGCATGGTTACACCCGATTCAGCTTCACGCTGCCCAAATTAAGATAAAGGATTGAACCGTATGTCTAAACGCATCATGATTGTTGATGACTCAAATGTTATCCGTAATCGCATTTCGCGCGGTTCGGGCACGATGGATTTTGAAGTAGTTGCCTCCGCCGCCAACGGCGAAGAAGCCATCGCGCTCTACCGCCAACACCGCCCCGACGTGGTTACCATGGATTTAACCATGCCCAAAATGGACGGCTTGGAATGCATCTACCAACTCACCAGCCTAGATGAAAACGCCAATATCCTTGTGGTATCCGCCCTTTCCGACAAAGCAACAGGCATCAAAGCCTTGCAACTGGGCGCGCGCGGCTTTCTCTACAAGCCTTTTTCGGATGAAGAACTGTTCCAAGCATTAAACGAAATGTTGGAAGACTAACCCCTTTTTCAGGCTGCCTCATGCGAGGAGTAAGGCAGCCTGAAAACGCATTTTTAACTCAGGAGTTGATTATGAAAGAAGAAAAATTACAAGTCTTTTTGGACGGTGTGCAAAAATATTTTGCGCAAATGATTGCAGGCGAAGAGTTGGTGGTGGGCACGCCCTATTTGATTGAAAACAAAATCCCCTCTGCCAAAGATTTCACGGGCGTGATTGCCATTTCAGGCAAAAATCAAGGCGTGGTGTATTTCACCGCTCCCAAAGAATTGCTGGAACGTTTGCTGGTGCTGATTGGCGAAAAAGATACCAGCGAAGCCTTGATGGTGGATTTGGTGGGCGAAGTGGCGAACACCATTGCGGGCAATGCCCGCAGCGAGTTTGGCGAAGAATTTGAAATTTCTGTGCCCATCGTGTTGCGCGGCGCGCCCGATGAAATTTTATTGCCCCGCAAAGACCGCTCGTTTGTGATTCCGATTACTTGGCGCAACCGCGGCGCAGCCATTGTGATTAGCCTGCGCAAATAATCTGAGGCAGCCTGAAAACACGAAAGAAAAAAGATGAGAAAAACACATTTAATTTCCTTGATTGCCGCATTAGCCTTGTTTGGCTGCGGGCAATCCGAAGTTAAGAAAGTTGCCGAGCCCAAAGTGGCATCCGATGCGGCAATCAACGACAATCGTCCTGTTTACAATGTTTACTTTGACGCAAACGGTTTCGCGCCGTGTTACCGCCATTGGCGATAAACAAGGTTTCCACCCCAACTTTATTCCCCATTCGTTTACAGGAATACTGGAAGACTTGGGCAAAGGGGCTGATTTGGCGGCGGCTGCGATTACGATTACCGATGAACGCAGATCTTTGGTGGATTTCACCAATTCCCATTTTGAAACCACGCAAGCTTTGTTGGTGCCAGAAGGCAGCACGATTACTTCCGCTAATGATTTGAAAGGCAAAAAAGTCGCCGTTGTGGGAAATACTATTGGCGAAAACATGGCGCAGCAAATTCAAGCAGGCAGTGGCGATCTTACTCGCAATACCAGCGTGTGGTCGGCGGTGCAACGAGTGATGCGCAAAGAGGTGGACGCAGCGTTTGCCGATGCGGGGCCTTTGACTTATTACGCCAATAACTACAAAGGCAAAAAATTGCGCGTGATTATTGACCCATCCATCCCCAAAGAGTTTTATTCTGTGGCGGTTGCTAAAAACAAACCCGAATTGCTCAAAAAAATGAACACGGGCTTGGAGCAAATCAGAGCAGATGGGACATACGACAAAATCTACCAAAAATGGTTCCAATCTGCGGTAACCGCGCCCGCTGCGGAAGCATCGGCTGCGGCAACTGCGGCGGCAAAATAAACCCGCATTCGCATTCACAAACAATAATAAGATTTTCAGGCTGCCTCGGATGATTGAGGCAGCCTGAAACGCTATCCCGCGCCCCTACGGCTTGTTGGTAAGCCGTGCGCTGGCAAAATCAAACGTTTAATCCAAATCAATGGCGGGATTATCGGCGGTTAAAATCGCTTGGCGCACAACGGTTGCGCCGAGTTCAGCTTGGGCGTGGTGGGCGATGCTGGCAAGGGCAGCTTCCAAATCGGCGCGGCGGCTGGCGTTGGGGTATTCCAGCACGATAAAGGCGCGGCGGCTGCTTTCTGTAATCATGGTGCGTTTGCCATCGCGCCAGTTGAAGCAGCGGCAGACTGCGCCTGCGTCGTCGGTGTAGCAGAGTTCGCCTGCCAGCGTGGGCGAATTTTCCTCGTCGCCAAGCGCGTAAAATTCGTCGCCGCCTTGGGTGATGTGCAGTTTCAGGCTGCCTACAAAGGTGTCAATGTCTTCCGCGCCGCAGGGCAAGCCGTATGTGAGGCTGGCAGCGTTGTAGATGTCCACCAGCGGGTTGATGCTGCCCACGCCTTTGCCTTGCTCTATGCGTTTGAGCAGGGCTTCTATGCTGCTGCGCACGCCTTTTTTGGTTTTGAATTGCTGATAGGCTTCCCGCCACACAGCAACGGCGGGGTTTTGGCTGAGTTGTTCGGCGGTCAGGTGTTTTTTGGCGGCGATGTTGGCTTCTGCCAAAAGCTGTTTGATGGCGGGACTGGATTCGCCTTGGTTGTTGAGGTTGTCTAATATCAACACGGCAAGCTGGGCTTGCGGGAACAGTTGCCAGAAGCTGGCATCGGCGATGAATTGTTGGGTCATGATTTTTCCTTTGGTTAAGGTGGATGGACTTGGCAATTGTACAAAAGTTTCAGGCTGCCTTTCAAATCGCGCATTCGTTATTGCCCATAGGTAGCCTGAAACCCGCGCCAACACACAATCTTAACCTATCTTAAAAAACCGCTTCAATCTATCCCATAAAATCGGTTAAAATCCCTACGTTTAAAAGCACTTTTTTAACACCCAAGCGCAAAAAGCAACATGGCATTACACGTTGCCCGCCGCGCTCAAATAATTGGTACAAAAAAATGGATAATAAAGAAATAAATCAAGGACGCCGCCGCTTTCTATCGCTTGCCACTGCTGGGGCAGGCGCAGTTGCCGCCGCTGGGGTGGCAACACCACTTGTGGCAAGCTGGTTTCCGTCTGAAAAGGCAAAAGCCGCAGGTGCTGCTGTTGAAGTGGACATCAGCAAAATTGAATCTGGGCAAATGATTACCGCCGAATGGCGCGGCAAACCGATTTTCGTGTTAAACCGCACCGAGCAGCAGGTAAAAGACTTGCCCTCGTTGGATGGTCAATTAGCCGACCCCAAATCCAACGCCGACCAGCAGCCTGAAAACTGCAAAAACGCCACGCGCTCCATCAAGCCCAATCTTTGGGTTGCCGTAGGCATTTGCACGCATTTAGGCTGCTCGCCCACCTTCCGCCCCGATGTGGGCGCGGCAGATTTGGGCGGCGGAAGCTGGAAAGGCGGCTTTTTCTGCCCTTGCCACGGTTCCAAATTTGACCTTGCAGGGCGCGTGTATGCAGGCGTTCCCGCACCCACCAATTTGGTTATCCCGCCATATAAATACATGAGCGACACCGTCGTTTTGATTGGCGAAAGTTAATAGGGGTACATCATGTCAAACCAACAAACTAGCAAAACCAAAGCCTTACTCAACTGGGTGGACGCGCGTTTTCCATTAACCAAGCTATGGAATGACCACGTTGGGCAATACTACGCACCCAAAAACTTCAACTTCTGGTATTACTTCGGTTCGTTAGCGCTGCTCGTTTTGGTGATTCAAATCGTTAGCGGCATCTTTTTAACCATGAACTTCAAACCGGACGGCACCACCAACGCCTACAACCTCCCCGTGGCGTTTACCGCCGTGGAATACATCATGCGCGACGTGTCGGGCGGCTGGATTATCCGCTATATGCACTCCACAGGCGCATCGTTCTTCTTTATCGTGGTGTATTTGCATATGTTCCGTGGCTTGATTTACGGCTCATACAAAAAACCGCGCGAGCTGGTGTGGATATTTGGCTCGCTGATTTTCCTTGCCTTGATGGCAGAAGCCTTTATGGGCTACTTGCTGCCTTGGGGGCAAATGTCGTTTTGGGGCGCGCAAGTGATTATTAACTTGTTTAGCGCAATTCCTGTGATTGGCCCAGACCTTTCCACATGGATTCGCGGCGACTTCAACGTATCCGATGCCACGCTTAACCGCTTCTTTGCGCTGCACGTCATCGCTGTGCCCTTGGTATTGCTCGGCTTGGTAGTTGCCCACTTAATCGCCCTGCACGAAGTCGGCTCTAACAACCCAGACGGCGTGGAAATCAAAAAACTGAAAGATGAAAACGGCATCCCGCTGGATGGCATTCCGTTCCATCCTTACTACACCGTTAAAGACATCTTGGGCGTTGCTGTGTTCTTGATTGTGTTCTGCTCGGTGTTGTTCTTTGCGCCCGAAGGCGGCGGCTACTTCTTGGAAGCGCCAAACTTTGACCCTGCCGACCCATTGAAAACGCCGTCTCATATCGCACCTGTTTGGTATTTCACAGCGTTCTATGCGATTTTGCGTGCCATTCCATCTTTTTGGGGTACGCAAGTTTGGGGTGTAATCGGCATGGGCGCAGCCGTTGTGCTGATTGCTTTGCTGCCGTGGCTTGACCGTGGCGAAGTGAAGTCTATTCGCTATCGCGGCCCCATTTTCAAAACAGCCTTGGTGTTGTTTGTGATTGCCTTTATTGGCTTGATGATTTTAGGCGCAAAGGTGGCAAACGACCAACGCACCTTGGTTGCCCGCATTTTGTCTTGCGTTTACTTTGCTTTCTTTTTGGGCATGCCGTTCTACACCAGACTGGACAAAAACAAACCTGTGCCAGAGCGTGTAACCATGAGCACCACCAAACAAAAAATCATGTTTTTTGTTTATGTGGCGATTACGGCGATTGGCGCGTATTTATTTGCAACCAACATCTAAAAAGGGCAAAGAAAATGAAATCAACATTCAAAAAAACTTTGGCTGCCCTGCTGTTGGCAGCACCCATTATGGCTGGCGCATCGGGCGGCGGGCATTATCCCCACGTTGAGCTTGACCCACGCGACCAAGTGAGCTTGCAGCGCGGTGCACAAATTTTTGTGAACAACTGCCTCTCTTGCCACTCTGCCGCCGCCATGCGTTTTAACCGCTTGAAAGACATCGGCTTAACCGAAGACCAAATCAAAAACAATCTGATGTTTACCACCGACAAGGTGGGCGATGTGATGCAGGCGCACATGAATCCTGCGGATGCGAAAAAATGGTTTGGCACCGTGCCGCCTGATTTAACGCTGATTGCGCGTTCGCGCGGCAACGACTACATCTACGCCTATTTGCGCGGCTTCTACAAAGACCCAACGCGCCCAACGGGCTGGAACAACACAGTGTTGCCCAACGCCGCGATGCCGCACGTTTTGGCTGCGGAGCAAGGCATTCAAGCGGTGAAACTGGATGCCAAGGGTAAGCCTATAATGAAAAAAGACGCGCATGGCAATCTGGTGCCTGATTTGCAATGGGAAAGCGCGGGCAAGCTGACGCGCATCAGCAAAGACGGCAAATTTATTGAAACCGACTACAACAATTATGCCCGCGATTTGACCAACTTTATGGCGTATATGGCGGAGCCTGCCCAAGTGCAGCGTAAGCAAATTGGTTATATTGTGTTGATATTCTTGCTGGCGGTGCTGTTGCCGTTGTCGTATTTCTTGAAAAAAGAATATTGGAAAGACGTGCATTAACGTTGTGGTAATGGATAGGCAGCCTGAAAATGGATTGGGAGATTCGTTTTCAGGCTGCCTTTTTTTGCGGCATTGTTGCGCTGGCGCAAATTTTTTTGGGCTTGGGGGTAACTTGTTTTGTTAGTTTTCGTTAAAATGGGGTTGTAGTAAGTTGTAGTTTCTTTTTTTAACCATTTTTGTAAGGAGTTTCGTTATGCCTGTTAGTCATCAATTGCAGCCGTTTGAGCAAGTGGATTTGGGGGATAAGAAAGATAGTTTGAAAGTGTTTGAAGAGGCAGTAATGAAATATCGCGGGGCGGTGTCGCAAGAGGATAACGACCGCGCGCCGTTGCCTGCGGATTATCCTTATGATGAGCGGATGAGCCGTCGGGTGTATGAGGCGGAAAAGGAGAAATTGCAGATTGAGCTGCTGAAAGTGCAAAGCTGGGTGAAAGACAGCGGGCAGCGGGTTGTGAGCTTGTTTGAGGGGCGCGATGCAGCGGGCAAAGGCGGCACGATTAAGCGTTTTATGGAGCATTTGAACCCGCGTGGCGCGCGGATTGTGGCGTTGGAAAAACCCACGGAGGTGGAGCGCGGGCAATGGTATTTTCAGCGTTATATTCAAAACTTGCCCACCGCGGGCGAGATGGTGTTTTTTGACCGCTCTTGGTATAACCGCGCGGGGGTGGAGCGGGTGATGGGATTTTGCACGCCGCAGGAATATTTGTTGTTTATGCGCCAAACGCCTGAATTGGAGCGGATGCTGATTGATAGCGGTGTGCATCTGTTTAAATTTTGGTTTTCGGTGTCGCGCGAGGAGCAACTGCGGCGGTTTGTGTCGCGCTATTCCGACCCATTGAAGCA
>CAUVGV010000082.1:0-10071 GCA_963551505.1 uncultured Kingella sp. | reverse complement strand
GGGCTATTTGGGCAATCTCTACACCCAGTATCGTCAAAGCCCCACCGACTTAGAAGACCTTGTTACCACTGCCCTTGCGGCGGTAATGGAAACCATCAGCAACAAACAGCCCAGCGACTTCCGAGCCCATATCTTTCCCGTGCTAAAAAACAGAGAATGGCTGGCATACCACCACGAGCAAACACAGCAAGCCTACCCCAATGAAGCAACAAACGGCGACCTGCTGCACACGCCTATGGCGGGCGATTTAGTGCTTACTTACGCGCTAGATTTAGACAACAGTCTCCGCTATCTCACCGAAAAAGACCTGCAAGAACAGCAAATCGCCCTAGAAGATTTGCTTAATCTCGCCATGCAAAACTTTCTTGACTACATTAAAGCACACGCCAGCATTGAGCCGTTTGAAGGCAACGACAATCTCGTTCTGTTTTTTCTAGACAACATATACGATGCCAGCCTGCTGCTTTATGTTGATGATTTGCTGAATGCCGCCAAGCTGCCCTTTGCCAACGACTGTATCTGTGCCATGCCCACGCGCGATGCCTTTCTCGCCTGCGCTGCTGACGACCCCGATACCATCGCCGAGATGCGCTTCATAGCAGCAGGATTTGCCGAACAATCGCCCTATCGCGTGTCCGACTACCTTTATCGCGTAAAAGATGGCGAACTCACCCTGTTTGACGAAATGCCACAACAGCATTAACAAGCAGCCTGAAACGCCACAAGCTTCAACGAAACGAAAACGAGCAAACACGTTTCAGCAAAGCCAAAACGGCATAAAAACCGTTTTCAGGCTGCCTAAACCATCACATCACACCCCCAAAGCAGCCTGAAAACAACGCCCCCGCCTCAACCCAAACCACACACAAGGACTCCCCCATGACCCCCGAACAAATCCAAAACAAACCCTTCTTCTACAAACCCTTCTACATCCCCCCAAAAGCCGACCTCTTCGCCCAACGCGCCCTCCGCTTCCAAGAGCTCGCCCAACAAGACCCCTCCTCATGGCACGACTACCTCACCATCATGGCAAACCTCGCCCAAGCCCAGCAGCACGCCCTAGACCAACACCCAAGGCAGCCTGAAACCCTGCGCACCCCCGCCATCCCCGCCCATACCATCAGCAGCCTGAAAATCATCATCCAGCACATCGCCCCCACCCTAGCCGAAGCCACCCAAGCCACCCTACAAACCCTGCTCAACCTCTCCCAAACCGAGCTCACCGCCCTCGCCCAACGCGTGTTGCAAGGCAATCCCGCCGAACACGAAAAAACCTACCAAATCTGGCTACACGCCGCCCTGCAAGTAGAATACACCGCCCAAGCCCAACAGCAAAGCGACGACACCATCCCCCCCCAAGACGACCGCGCCCACTGTCCAAACTGCGGCAACGAAGCCATTTCCTCCATCATCCTCAGCGGCGGCGACTGGGACGGCCTGCGCTACCAACACTGCCCCCTATGCAACAGCCAATGGAACGCCCTGCGCGCCAAATGCACCTACTGCGGCGACCAATCCGCCATCAGCCACCAACAAATAGACAACCCCCAAGCCCCCGCCGTTTACCAAGGCGCACGCGCCGAATGCTGCGGCCAATGCCACCATTACCGCAAAGTCTTCCTACACAGCCAACAGCGCCACGCCGACCCCATCGCCGACGACCTCGCCAGCCTCGCCCTAGACATCCTCGTCGCCGAGCAAAACGAATACACACGCGGCGGGCATAATCCCTTCTGGTTAGACTAAACCCGTTTTCAGGCTGCCTCATTACCCCAACAAAAGGCAGCCTGAAAATTCAATAATGCTTTTCAGGCTGCCTCAATATTGTTTACCGCATGGCGTATCAGCGGCTCGCCAACAATCTTCTACCATCCCGCGCAACATCCCGCGCACAATTTGGCAACGCAACGAACCATCGCCACGCCATTGTATCGTACGAAAAAGTAAGAACAGCACGAGTAGGGTGTGTGGCCTTGCCACGCACGCGGGTTACCCGTTCCCGCGTGCGCACCTACGGCACACACCCTACGCACCGATTGAATGAGATATTTCTTGATTGATTCCACTATACCTTTCAGGCTGCCGCATACAAAAAGGGCAGCCTGAAAAAGGCAGCCTGAAACCCCCTTTTCAGGCTGCCTCCCTTTCCCGCACCAGCCGCCCCACCCCTCTATCCCGCCATTTCCCCCACCCCAACGCCAGCAAAAACACCCCTGCCTGCAACAGCACGATGCAAGGCCCCGTTGCCGCGTTGATGTGGTAGCTCAGCAGCGTGCCGAACACGCTGGTGAACACCGAAGCCGCCAGCACCACCGCCAGCATACAGCCAAAGCGTTTGGTGAGCAGAAAGGCGGTGATGCCGGGCGAAATCAGCATCGCCACCACCAGCACCACGCCCGCCACCCGCATCGCCGTGATAATGGTGAGCGCGAGCAGAATCAGCAGCCCGTAATGCAGCCTGAAAGGCGACAACCCGCACACGCGCGCCTGCACAGGGTCAAAGCAATACAGCAGAAAATCGCGCCATTTGAGCAGGATAACCAGCACAATCGCTGCCGACACCGCCAGCGTGTGCCGCAGCTCTTCATCGCTCACGCCCAGCACGTTGCCAAACAAAATATGCGTTAAATGCCGGTCGGTTTCCACCTTGGTAAACAGCACCACGCCCAGCGCAAACATGCCCGAAAACACAATCCCCATCACCGTGTCTTCCTTTAAACGGCTGTTGTTTTTCAGGTAGCCCACGCCGATGGCGCACAGCAGCCCCGAAGCAAACGCGCCCACCGCCGGCGGAATGCCCGCCACAAACGCCAGCACAATGCCAGGCAACACCGCATGCGACACCGCATCGCCCATCAGCGACCAGCCTTTGAGCACCAAATAGCAAGACAGCAAGCCGCAAGTAACCGCCACAATCAACGCCGTCCACAGCGCGTTTTGCATAAACGGGAAACTCAACGGCTCGGCAAACCAGTTCATCACGCTATCCATGGCAACGCTCCTCGTTTTCAGGCTGCCTAAACAGCCGTTGGCGGATAAGCCCGTATTTGGGCGCAAAGAAAAACGCCAGCAAAAACAGCGCCGTTTGCAGGCACACGATGATGCCGCCCGTTGCGCCGTCCAAAAAATAGCTGACGTATGCGCCGATTGCGCTGGTAAACACGCCCAGCAGCACGGCGATGATGACCAGCTTGCCAAAGCGGTCGGTGAGCAGATAGGCGGTTGCGCCGGGGGTAATCACCATCGCAATCACCAAAATCGCGCCCACCGTTTGCAGCGCGGCGACTACGCAGGCCGACAGCAGGCAGAAAAACAGCACCTTATAGCGCAGCGGCGACAAGCCCACCGCCACCGCCTGCGTTTCGTCAAAAAACACCAGCAGCAGGCTTTTCCAAGCAAACAGCATAAACAGCAGGCTCACGCCGATGATGATGGCTACCTGAAAAATATCTTCATCGGCAATGCCTAAAATATTGCCCAACACAATTTCCTGCACGTTTACCGCCGTCGGGTTCACCGACACGATAAACAGCCCCAGCGCAAAAAACGTGGTGAAAATAAAGCCGATAATCGCGTCTTCCTTCAAATGCGTAACCGCGCGAATCCACAAAATAGACAACGCCGCCAAAATGCCCGACACAAACGCGCCCACCGAATACGGCAGCCCCAGCGCGTAAGTAACCGCTACCCCCGGAACCACCGAATGCGACAGCGCATCGCCAATCAGCGACCAGCCTTTGAGCATCAGATACGCCGACAAAAACGCGCACATTCCGCCCACCGCCGCGCTCAACGCCATCGCTTTCACCATGTATTGATACGAAAACGGCTCTAACAATAGCTCCATCATGGCGCATCTCCGTTTTCAGGCTGCCTATTGGTTTCAGGCTGCCTATTGGGTTGTTTGGGCTGTTTGGCAGCGGGCGGGTCGTTTTTGGTTTGCCCGTAGAACACGGCGGGGCGTTCGTCATCGGTAATCACTGTGAGCGTGCGCGCGTCTTCGTCTTCGTGCAAATCGTTGCCCGCCAAATGGAAGTGGCGCAGCACGCCGCCGAAGGTTTGCTCCAAATTGTGCTGGTTAAACGTCTCCGCCGTGCTGCCCGCCGCCACCACGGTGCGGTTAATCATCACCACTTGGTCGCAAAAATCGGGCACCATGCCCAAATTGTGCGTAGACACCAAAATCAGATGCCCTTGCGCACGAAGCTGCCCAAGCAAATCCACAATCGCGTCTTCCGTTTTCACGTCCACGCCGGTAAACGGCTCGTCCAGCAAAATCACGCGGCTTTGCTGCGCCAACGCGCGGGCAAGAAACACGCGCTTTTTCTGCCCGCCCGACAACTCGCCGATTTGGCGGTGGGCAAGGTGGGCAATATCCACGCGCTGCATCGCCTCTTGCACTTTTTGCTTGTCGCCCGCCTTAGGGATACGCAGAAAATTCAGGTAGCCATACCGCCCCTGCATCACCACGTCATACACCGACACGGGAAACTGCCAATCCACTTCTTCGCTTTGCGGCACATACGCAATCAAGTTTTGCTTCAACGCCTTATCCACAGGCAAACCGCACAGGCGAATAAAACCCTGACGGGGTTTGAGCTGCCCCATCAGGCTTTTAAACAGGGTGGATTTGCCGCTGCCGTTCACGCCCACCAGCGCGCAAGTCATGCCGCCTTGCAATTCAAACGAAACATCGCGGATAGCGGTATGCCCGTTGTTGTAGCGCACGGTAACGCCTTGCACCGAAATGGAAGCGGCAGCGGGCTGGTTCATTATTTTCCAAATCCTTTGGCAATGGTGGAAACGGTGGTGTTGAGCAAATCAATGTAAGTGGGCACAGGGCCGTTTTTGGCAGACAGCGAGTCCACATACAACACGCCGCCGTATTTCGCGCCTGTTTCGCGAGCAACCTGCTTGGCAGGGCGGTCGGAAATGGTGCTTTCGCTGAACACCACAGGGATATGGTTTTGCCGCACGGTGTTAATCACCTTGCGAACCTGTTGCGGCGTGCCTTGCTGCTCGGCATTGATGGGCCACAGATACACTTCTTTGTAGCCGTAATCCCGCGCCAGATAGCTGAACGCGCCCTCGCTGGTTACCAAGAAACGCTGGTTTTGCGGCACTTGCGCCAATTTGGCACGCAGCGGTGCATCAAGCTGGCGGATTTTTTGCGCGTAGGCAGCGGCATTGCGGGTGTACACCGCGGCGTTTTGCGGGTCGTATTTCACCAGCGCGTTTTTGATGTTTTCAATGTAAATCAAGGCGTTTTTCGGCGACATCCAAGCGTGCGGATTGGGCGTGTTGCGATACGGCCCTTCGTGGATAGACATCGGCGCGATGCCCTGTGTTACCACCACAGCGGGCTTGTTGCGCACGTTTTGGAAGAAGCGTTCAAACCACCGCTCCAAATTCAGCCCGTTCCACAAAATCAAATCGGCGGATTGGGCTTTGGCAATGTCTTGCGGCGTAGGCTGATAATCGTGGATTTCCGCCCCCGGTTTGGTGATGGACTCCACCACAGCGGCATCGCCCGCCACATTCTGCGCGATGTCTTGGATAACGGTGAAGGTGGTTACGACTTTGAATTTGGGTTTGGCATAGGCGGGCGCAGCGGCAAAGGCGACAGCGGCTGCCATGCAAAGGGCGGCGAAGATTCGGCGCATTTTTTTCTCCTTGTGGTTATAGAACCTGTATTCACGCTTTTATGTCATTAAATCTGCCTATGCAAAGCCTAAATACAGGTTCTTCGTTAGAATACAGCCGCATGGGGCGGCTGGGGCGATATAGTATAGCAAATAGGAATAATTATCAAGTACGAATTGGATGTATAGCTGTGCTCACGCAAAAATGGGTAGCCTGCGGAACGGCGAAACTGAAACCAGTTCATCCAGTTTTATCGTAACCAATCCAACCCCAATCCCCGCTATAATCCCTACACTCGTTTTCAGGCTGCCTCATCTCAAATAGGCAGCCTGAAACGCCATCCAACCCGCATCATCAAAAGGCACGCCACCCCATGCAAAATAAAAAATTTTGGCTAATCATCCTATTAACCCTCGCCGCCACCGCCTGCCAAAGTGCCACCCCCAAAAAGGAACAAAAAATGCTAGAAAAAATGCTCAACATCCAAGCAGGCATGATCCGCGACCAAGTGAAGCAATACTGGAACATGGCAAACGTAGAAAACCCCGAAGCCGCAGTCAGCCACTACCGCTTCATCCACAACGGGCACGCCTGCCAATTTGATTTCTACTTCAACGGCAACACGCTAGAAAAATGGTGGGCAGAAGACCCCTATTGCCTCGCCCTCATCCGCCGCAAAGAAGCCCTGCCCCGCCCAGTTGAAACCCGCAAAAAATAACTTTCTACGGAGTTCCCATGAAAACAGCGCAATACAAAATTCTCACCCTAGCCGTGCTTACCGCCCTGCTCTCCGCTTGCAGCGGCGGAGGGGGCGGCAGCGGTTCCGACATCCGCCCCGATTACAACGGCGGCAGCAATGGCGGCAACGCAGGCAACAACAACCGCCCTGTTTCAGGCACATGGCAAACCGCCGCTGTCAACGATAAAGCCGAAGCCCTATCAGGCGATGGCGCATACATCGGCTTGGTGGACACAGGCATCAAAACCGACGGCGTAGGCTTGCGCAACCGCAACAGCCGCATCAGCAAAAAAGTCATAGACGTGGACACCAACGACCTCGTTGATTCCAACGACGTTACTGGGCATGGCACCAAAATGACCGAAATCATCCTCAATGCCGCCCCCCAAACCGCCATCAATTCAGGCGTAAACAGCCCCGAGAGCGTGTACACCTCCACAGGCTTATACAACCTGCTGCTTGCTATGGAACAAGGCACTAAGGTTGATATTCTTAACAACTCCTACGGCGACAACGTTTCCAGCAACAACGTAACCATTGAATACGGCAAAAACTACGAAAAACTAAGAAGCAGCCTGCTGCTGCCGCTGTACCGCGAATTTGTGAACCGTGGCACATTGGTGCTCAAAGCCACGGGCAACGAAGACAAAAACATCTCCAACATCGGCGCAGCCCTGCCCCTTGTTGCTCCCGAGCTAGAAAAAGGCTTTCTTGCCGTAACCGCCTACGACCAAGAGCGCAACGTGAAAACCGAAAATGCCTGCGGTGAACTGGCTAAAAACTGGTGCATCACCGCGCCCGAAATCTTCTCCACCTACGGCATCACCAACGAAAAAACCACCTACGCAGGCACATCCAACGCCACCGCCTACGTTTCCGCCCTAGCCGCCCGCATCAAAAGCCGCTACGACTGGTTCACCAACGAAGACATCAAAAATGCCCTCATCACCACCGCCACCGACCGCGGCGAAGCAGGCGTGGATGCCGTATGGGGGCATGGCATCGTAAACGAATCCGCCAGCCTCAACGGCTACGGCCGCTTTGACAAAATCCACACCTTCAACGTAGAAGGCAGAAAACGCGCCTATTTCTTTGACAACAACATTTCAGGCGCGGGCGGCATGATAAAAACGGGCAGCGACATCCTTGTCATGAACGGCAACAACACCTACACAGGCAACACCGAAATCCGCGCGGGCGAATTGATTGCCAACGGTAATTCCGTGTCCAACCACATTGTTGGCAGCGGCGGCAAGCTCACCATTGGCGACAGTGCCAGCACCATCCGCCTCGGCTCAGTAACCAACCGTGGCACGCTGGAAGTGAACCAAGCCAATCTGCAAATCAACGGCAGCCTGAATAACCAAAACGGCAACATCAACCAAGCCATCGGCACCAACATCAACATCAGCGGCAGCGCCAATTTAGCCAACAGCAGCCTCACGCTCACAGGCGTAAAACAAGGCTATGTAACCCGCCAAGGCAACACCGAAATCCTGCTCAACGCCGAACAAGGCATCAGCAACAAAACAGGCTTTGCCGTGCGCTATGCCAGCCAACTGGGCGAGCTGATTAACAACAGCTACAACATCACCAACAACCAAGTCAGCGTAACCACCTCGCGTCAGCAAATCGGCGACGTATTGCGCGACCAAACCAGCTACACAGGGCGCGACAAAACCATCTCCATCCTAGATGGCTTGCTAGACCGCCTAGATGCCAGCAAACTGGGCAACAGCGTAACCTACGGCTACACCATGCCCACCAACGATAAACCCGTGGCAGGCGCAGGCATCGCCCAAGAACTGCTCACCAGTCGTGCGCTCAACCGCACCGTATTTGGATTAAGCACCGAAACCGCCCGCCACGCGCAAGAACACACCGTAAACGAAAAAGTCGCCCGCAGCGACAAAACCATGCAACAAGCCCTGATGTCCAACAAAGAAGGCACGATGTGGGTGGACATGGGCTATGGCACATCCCACGCCCGCCACATGGCAGACATCCACGGCGAAAGCAAGGATTACAGCCAATCGCTCGGCTTGGCGCGCCACTTCGGCGCAGACGGCAAACACGGCTTTGCCCTGCAAATGAGCAACCTGTCGCACAAATGGACAGAAAGCTACGGCGGCTTGGATAAAAAAATCACCACACGCGGCGTAGGCTTGGAAGGCGCGTACACCTTTAACCAAGGCAGCTACTGGCTGTCCGCCCTGCTCGGCGTGGACTTTCTCAAAGCCAAAACCAGCCTAGATTCAGACCGTGGCAACCAATATCTCTTCGGCGTTGCCGCAGGCAAAGTGTTCAACTTTGACCGTTTCAGCATCATGTCCAGCGTGAGCCTAAAACACGCCCGCATCAACGGCTTGGACTATGCCCTCAACCGCTACGGTGCCGATTTGGTTTCCGCCGACAACGTGAAAACCCACGAAACCAGCATCGCTTTGGGCGTGGATGGCTTGTGGCGCATAGATAAACAAGGTAAATGGACGCTCAACGCAGGCTTGAAACTGCGCGAAATCCTCAACGGCAAAACCCGCTACACCGCCAACTACGGCGGCATCAAAACCAACGTGCGCGAATCGTATTCAGGGCACCGCCCCAACATCGCCCTCACCGTGGGCACCCGCTACCACATCACCGACAACCTGAATGTGTACCTCAACGGCGTGTATGAAAACGGGCGATACCGCAACAAACGCGCCGCCAACGTAGGCTTGGGGTGGAAATTCTAAACCACGCTATCCGCGCGTTATGGCGTGAACGTTATCGCGTGAATAAGCAGTAACAAGAAATCCGCATTTTGTTTCAGGCGAAGCAAAGTGCGGATTTTGGGTTTTCAGGCTGCCTCAAATGTTTCCCAAGCCACAAAGGCAGCCTGAAAATGGGTTTGCGTAGTGTTGCATCATTTCAGGCTGCCTAACCTCGTTTACAGCCAAAGGCAGCCTGAAAACAGATTGCACGATGGAACGGCGACGGTTCATCGCCAAATGGTTGGCAAGCAAAGGCAGCCTGAAAATGGGTTTGTGTAGCGTTGAGTCGTTTCAGGCTGCCTCATCCTGTTTACAATCAGAGGCAATCTGAAAACAAATTTCACTACGACACGCAATGGCTTATCGCCCCATCCCACATCCACCATGCCAGCGCACGGCTTGCCAGCAAGCCGTAAGAAGCGCGGATAAGCGTTTCAGGCTGCCCAATATTTGCACCCGCGTTCACACGTCCCATTCATTTTCAGGCTGCCCCATTATGCGAACAGAGGCAGCCTGAAAATACAAAACTGTTTCGCATCATGCCAAACGTCTTTTAAATCCCACCACGCAACAGCAGCCTGAAACCCATTCCAACCAAGCTCAACCCACCAACCCCATTTTCAGGCTGCCTCATCCCTCAAACAAAAAATCAGCCCACCAGAACCCCAAAGTTCCGATGGGCTAATTTCTATCTATAATCAATAACCTTACTTTTTAATACAAACAGCCATGACATACTCCCCCGATTTCCGCCAAAAAGTCCTACAAAAATTAGCCGAAGGTTTAAGCGTACGAAAAGTCGCTCAATTGTTTGACATTAACTTTATGACCGTACAAAAATGGAAAACAAACCCTGTGCCTAAGTCTCAGCAAATCCACCCGCCTAAGAAAATCAGCAAAGACGCTCTCTTGGCTGATGTGCAAGCCTATCCAACT
>CAUVGV010000081.1:0-10299 GCA_963551505.1 uncultured Kingella sp. | reverse complement strand
GACATGGGGCTTTGTTGAGCCATTACGCTTTTTGTGTGTGCGCGAGTTTCAGAACTCCATCAAGGAGTCGTTCTACGCGGAATTGAAAGCGGCGATTGCATCCGAGCCGTGGTTGGAAGCTGCCTATGATGTGGGCGTGGACTATATACGCGGGCGCAACGGTACGGAGTTTCTGTTTAAGGGGCTGCGCAACAATATCCAGTCGGTGAAATCGCTGGCGAAAATTGATGTGTGCGTCGTGGAAGAAGCGGAAGATATTTCCGAGACCGCTTGGGAAGTGTTAGAGCCAACCATTCGTGCGCCCAAGTCGGAAATTTGGGTAATTTGGAATCCGAAGCAGGAAAACAGCGCAACGGATAAGCGTTTTCGCAAAAATCCGCCGCCGCGTTCGTGCATTGTGGAAATGAATTACGGCGATAATCCGTTTTTCCCCGATGTGTTAAACGAGCAACGGCTGCATCAGCAAAAAACGCTAGACCCTGCCCGCTATGCGTGGATTTGGGACGGTGCGTATTACGAGCTTTCGGACGCGCAGGTGTTTAAAGGCAAGTATGAAGTGGCGGAGTTTACCCCGAGCGAAAACTGGGACGGCGCATATTTCGGTTTGGACTTTGGCTTTTCGCAAGACCCTACGGCAGCGGTGCAATGCTGGATACATGACAACAAGCTGTATATTGAACGCGAAGCGGGTGGGGTGGGCATTGAATTGGACGACACGGCGGCGGTGTTGAAAGCGGCGATGCCTGAAATTGAGCGTTATGTGGTGCGGGCGGATAGTGCGCGCCCTGAAAGCATCAGCTATTTGCGGCGGCATGGTTTGCCGCGCATCGTGGGTGCCGTTAAGGGCAAGGGCAGCGTGGAAGATGGTATTGAATTTATCAAGTCGTTTGAAAAAGTGGTGATTCATCCGCGTTGTGAGCATACGGCACGGGAGTTTCGGCTTTATAGCTATAAGACCGACCGTTTGAGCGGGGATGTGTTGCCTGTGCTGTTGGATGCGCATAATCATTACATCGATGCCATCCGCTATGCCTTGGAGCCGCTGATGGGCAGCGCGGATGCGGTTAAACGATTTAAGGCGTTATTATGAAATTTAGGTTAGATGGTTTTTTGCAGGCGGTGCTTGGCGGTAAGTCTCGGGCGCGGGTTACTTCGGTTTCCGCGCCTTTTTTGTATGCGCAAGGCGGTATTTTTCGCCGTGTGGTGGATTTGCCCGCTGATAAGGCGTTATCAGGCGGTTTTGAGATTGAAGGCGATGCGGATAATTTGTTGGCATCGGAACTTGACCGTTTGAATGTGTTTGAAACGGCGGCATATGCCTTGAAGCTGGCGCGGTTGTTTGGTGGCGCGTGTGTAATTCCACTGGTGGCAGATGGTAAGGGGCTGAACGAGCCGTTGGACGTGTCGCAGCCTATTGAAGTGGTGGAATTGCGCGTGTTTGGCATCAATCAAGTTGCGGTGGAAGGTGCGCTGTATGGCGATGCTACGCAAAAGAATTTTGGCGAACCCGAGTTTTACCGCATTTCATCGCGCGAGACGCAGTTTGTGGTGCATGAAAGCCGTGTGTTTCCGATTCATGGTTTCAGGCTGCCTGAAATGCTGAAAGACACGCGCATTTACTGGCAGGGTGGCAATGCGGTTGACCGTGCTTATAAGGCAATTTTGGATTGGGAAAACACGCGCGAGCGCACCAAGCAGATTTTAGACCGCAAGCAACAGCCTGTTTACGCCATGAAACAGTTGGCGGAGTTGATAGATGCTGGGCAAGAGGAGATTGTGCAACAACGCATTCAAGCAGTAGATACATCGCGCGGGGTGTTAAACACGGTGGCGGTGGACAGCGAAGATGCGTACACGCTAAACGATATGAGCGTGGGTGGATTAACCGACATCATCAGCAAATTTGAGCAAGTGATTTCGGCGGAGACAGGCATTCCGCTGGCGCAGTTGTTTGGACAATCGGCGAGTGGGCTATCTGCCACGGGCGAAGGCGATTTGCGCAATTTCCACGAATTGGTGGAGGCGGAGCGAGTGCGCGTGAGTAATATGTTGGAGCGATTGCTGGCTTTATTGGTATTGCAAAACGGCATCAAGGGCAAAATCCCTGATGGCTGGCGCATTAAGTGGTCGCCTTTGTATGTGCCAACAGCACGCGAGCAGGCGGATATGGCGAAACTGGCAATAGATACGCTGAAAGTGGAAGTAGATGCGGTGGCGCAGGTGGTTAATATGGGCGCGTTGAGCGAAGCGCAGGCGGCGGATTATTTCGCCCAGCGAGAGCAATTTGGTTTGAGACGTGAGGTACACGATGGCACAGATGCCCAAGACTACGCGGCGAAAACCTAAACGTTGGTTATATCCGCACGCTACCGAGCGCGAATACACGCGGCTGCTGCTGGCTTTTGCTGATAGTATTGCGGCGGAAATAGAGAAACAACTGCCTTTGCTGGATTTGCGCCAAGACGCGCTGGATGACATCCCCGAAAGCGGCGGTTGGTATGAGCGGCTACGGCGGTGGATGGTGGGCATTGCGGATAAATTCAGGCAGCCTGAAAAAACAATTGCTGGGGCATTGTCGCTTTTGCGCGAAGCGGCGCGGTTTAATCAAAAGCAATTTCATGCGGTGGTGCGCTCGGTGTTTGCGGTGGATGTGTTCACGCATGAGCCGTGGTTGTTGGACGTGATGAAGCAGCTTGAAGCAGAGAATATCCGTTTGATTAAATCCATCCCAGCGCAGTATTTGGAAACGCTGCATGGCAAGATTGTGGCAGCGGTTCGCGCAGGGCTGCCCCATTCGCAGCTTGCGGATTTTATCCGTGAAACTTATGCGCTGCCCAAAAGCCGCGCCCGTTTGATTGCCCGCGACCAAATCGGCAAACTCAATGGGCAGCTTACGATGGAGCGACAACGCAGCATTGGTGTTACGCAATACATTTGGCGCACTTCGCTAGACGAGCGCGTGCGCCATGAACACCGCGAGCGCGAAGGTAAAGTGTTTGCTTGGGATAACCCGCCATCAGACGGACACCCCAGCGAGCCAATTCAATGCCGATGCAGCGCGGAGGGCATTTACCCTGATTTTGCTGATTTGAAAGGAATGGTTTATGAGCGTCATCCGCTATGACCGCGCCGAAGTGAAAGCGCGGCGCAATGAAGATGGTTTTATTCACGACACGCCTGTTCTCACGCGAACGGGCGTTTTTATTTATCACAATCCCGATGGCAGCGAGCGGCGCGAATATCGCCCGCCTGATGAAGTGTTTGCCGAGGACAGCCTGAAAGCCTACAAGGGCATTCCGATTACCAACGGACACCCAGGCAAAGTAACCAGCAGCAACGCCCAAAACCACACCATCGGCGCGGTGTTGGGCGAAGCACGGCAAGACGGCGACAACCTTGTGGCAGAGATTGTGATACACAACCCCGCAGCGATTAACGCGGGCAACAAAGAACTTTCAGTCGGCTATGAGTTGGATTTGGAGGAAACCGCTGGCATCACGCCCGAAGGCGAACGCTACGATGCGATACAGCGCAATATCCGCCCCAACCACTTAGCGATTGTGAGCAAGGGACGCGCAGGCAATGCGCGGTTGAATATGGACGGCAACGAAGCCGTGGATGATAAGGACGAAACGATGACGAAAATCCGTTTAGACAACGGCATTGAATACGATGCCGCGCCCGAAGTGATTCAGGCGTTTAATCAATTAAAGCAGGATGAGGCGGCGAGCAAAACCAAACTTGCCCAAGCCGAAGCCCGCGCCGATAGCGCAGAAGCTGATTTGAAAGCCTTGCAGGACAAGCAGCCGCAAATCAAGCAAGATGCGCTAAAAGAAGCGCGCGAGCGTTTGGAACTGGAATCAGTCGCCCAAACGCATGGCGTGGACTTTAAAGAGGACACCGCCGCGCGCGAGATTAAAGTGGCGGTGATTAAAGCTATTCGCGGTGATGCGCTCGTGTTGAACGGTAAAACTGATGATTATGTTGCCGCTGCGTTTGATATGGCGTTGGCATCTCACGATGAGCAGGCGAAAGCCAAAGCCTTAGCAGGGCAACGGCAAGATATGGCGGATAAGGACGCAGGCAGCGTTTCTGCCGCCCAAGCGCGCGAACAGTATTTGGCTAATATGAAAGGAACGAAAGATGTATGACGATTACATGAACCCCGCTTTTGCAGGTATGAAAGCAGACAGCGGCTTTGACCGCGTGGAAAGCTATCCTGTTGCTGATGATGGCTTAACCGCTGGCGTGATTGTGGGCGTGGATGCCAACGGCGCTGCGGTAGCGGGCAAAGGCACAAAAGCCATTGGTGCGGTGCTGCATTCGCACACCCAGCTTGAGCCCTATAAACGCGGTGATTGTGTTTCGGTGATGACGCGCGGGCTGTGCTGGGTAAAAGTGGCGGACGGCAAAACTGTTGCCAAAGGCGAAGCGGTGAAGTTTAACGCGGCGGGGCTGTTGGATAATTCGGCAGCCGATAGCCTGAAAAATGCGGTTATCCGTGATGTAAAAGGCAAAATCGCGTGTGTTGAGTTACACGCGCCAACTGTTTAACGAAAGGAAAAATGATGCAGAAACATTTGCACTATGATGAAGCGGAGAAATCCGTTATCGCGCAGTTTGCGCAATCTACGGGCAACGCAATGCGCGAAGATGAAAGCGTGTTTGCCGCGCGTGAATTGGATTTTGTGAAAGCCAAAATCTATGAGAAAAAACGCCCGCCGATGTTGGGCTTGGGGCTTGTTCCGATTGCTTCTGATGCGCCTGAATGGGCAGAAACGATTGTATACAAAACCTACGACACCGTGGGCATGGCAAAGATTGTGGCAAATTATGCCGATGACTTGCCGCGCGCGGACGTGCAGGGGACGGAATACACCGTGCGCGTGAAAACCGTTGCCGATTCCTACGGCTTTAACATTATGGAATTGAAAGCATCGGCAGGTTTAGGCACCAACCTGCCCACCCGCAAAGGCGATGCGGCGCGCCGCGCGATTGAAGTGAAGCTGAACAAAGTGGCGATGGTGGGTGATGCGGAATACGGCTTGTATGGCATGACCACCCACCCAAATATCGGCGTTACCACGCTACCCAGCGGCAAGGCTTGGGCGCAGGCAACAGGCGCGGAAATCATCGCCGATTTGGACGCGCTGTGGAATGCGGTGCGCTTGCAAAGCAAAGGGGTGCATACGCCGAACCGCCTTGTGGTTGCCAGCACGCTACACGCGCTGTTGACATCCAAAATCTACACCGAAGCGCACGGCATTACGGTGTGGGAATTTTTTGGCAAGAAGCATCCGAGCCTGCAATTGGTGGAAGCGCCTGAATTTGACGGTGCAGGCGCAGGCGGCAAGCATTTGTTGTTTATCGGCGAATTTGATGCGGAAAACATGAGCCACGAATTGCCGATGCCGTTTAACCAAATGGAAGCGCAGGCACGCAATTTGGAAGTGGTGGTGCCTTGCTACGCTCGCACGGCGGGCGTGGTGGTGCATTATCCGCTGGCGTTTTCCAAGTGTGAGGTGGCTTAGGCAGCCTGAAAATGCGAAAACCCCGCAAAGTTCGCAGCTTTGCGGGGTTTAACCTTAACTAAATAAGGACTATACGTTGTGAAAGATTATATAGAACTTTTCCTGAAAGGGGTAGAGAGAATGGAAAAATTATCCAATAAACGGCTGTTGTTGCTATGGTTTGTGGTGATTAGCTGTATTTTCGCATGGCAATTCGCCCCGATTTTGAATGCGATTAGTCAATTCATCCAAGCATTAAAAGGGTAAAAGCCAATGTTGGCAAGCGGCAGCTTTTCTCCGAGGAGACTTCCTTCGCAGCTGCCTTTTTTTGTATCCGCCTTGTGCGGTTTTTGATTAGGAGGACATTATGTCTTTAAGCATTGAAGAAAAAGAAGTTTATGTGGCATTTTTTCAAGAGTTGTATCACAATGCCCTATCGATTAGCGTAGATGATATTACGCCAGAAGTTGCCCAAATGGGCGACAAAATGATAGATGCCATCTATCAATGTTCCAAACAAATGATTTGGGCGCACGCGCTTTTTGCTGTGTTTTACGGCTTGCCAAGTTTAAGCGTTAAGTCATTTTTAATTAAATTTGGCAAAGCCGCTGTGAAAAATGCAAAAAAATGGCTAGATGTCCTCAACAAGCATCGCAGCTACCGCACTTGCGTGGTTGCCGTGGCGAACCAATACCGCACCCCGCTAGAAATGGCATTAAACGGGCTTGATTAAGCCCAAAAGGGAAAGGATGAGCAAAATGTTTGATATTTTTATGGAATTTGTGGCGCAAATGCGAATTGATTCACGCAGATGGATTTTGCGACTGTTTCATATTCCCGCCACTTTTTGGTTTTTGTTCCTCCTTTCCCGCCAAGATGTTTGGGGGATGTTGCATGTATGGTGGCTAGCTGCCATGTTGGTTTTTCTTGCAGGTTGGATGCTGTATGACACTTACCAGCTTCGCCAAGAATACCCCGAAAGCCGTTTTTATCGTATCTGCCAAATTGCATTGCCGATGATTTGGCTGCTGAAATTGCTTGTTGCAGCAATTTCGCATTAGGAGCAAGCGATGTGGGATAAATTCAAGAAAAATATGGATATTATCCTTTGGCTAGTCTTAACCATTTGGATTGTCTTTTTTCCCGATACCGACCCCGAAGCATTAAGATATGCGCGGCATGGCTATTGGAATATCCATTCGCCCTTGTATCCTTATGCTCGCATCGCTTTTCCCATTATTGTTGGCTGCGGCATCATTTACCGCAGAATCCGAAAATAACCGCCTTTATACTTGAACAATTTTGCGATAAGGCAGCCTGAAAGGGCTGCTTTTTTAACCCGCCGCTTGATGCGGCTTTTTTTATTGGAGAAACCTATGTTAATCAAAAACATTAAACCTGCTGTGGTGGTGTTAAACGGCATGACGGTGCTTGCGCCGATGCAGGAAGCCGAAGTGGCGGATAACGATACGGGCGTATTGAGCTTGGTGGAAAGCGGGCATTTGGAAGTGTTGGACAAGCCTAAACGCGAGAAAAAACAATGATTGAAAAACTGCGCTTGCTTTGCCCCTATGCGGCTTCTGCTGACGATGCGCTATTGGAAAAGATGCTGGCTTTGGCGGCGGAGTTTGCGCCGCCTTGTTTATCGGACAAGCTGAAAGAACGCGCGGTGTTATATTACGCGGGCTATTTAGCGGTAAATGCACTATCAGCAGCAGCGCAAGGGGCGGTGGTTGTACCTGTGGGCGTGGTGTCGGAGCGCGAGGGAGATTTGTCGCGCAGTTATGGCAATAACGGCGGCGACCCTTGCGGCTATTTGGCGCAGTATCAAAAGCTGGCAGATTTGTGCAAACGCGGAGCGATTATTGTGTCGCAATATGGTGGCGGCTGTGGATGTGGAAATTAACGATTTTGGCTTGGATGATATTATCGGCAACACGCAAAGGCTGAATGGGCGGGTGGTTAAGGTGGGCATTCAAGGCGGTTCGCATGATGATATGGTGGACATTGCCATTTACAACCATTTCGGCACGCGCCATATTCCCGCCCGCCCATTTATGGCTGATTGTGCGGAGCAAAACGCGGCGCAGATTAGCGAAGCGCAGCGGCGGGTGGTGTATCGTGTGCTGGATGGGGCGAACGTGGATGCGATGCTGCATCAACTGGGCAACTGGTATCGCGATGTGCAAAGGGCGCATATTCGCCATGGCAATTGGATACCGAATGCGCCTGCGACAATTAAACGCAAAGGGTCTGACCGACCGTTGATTGATACGGGGCAGTTGGTGAATGCGGTGGGCTATGAGGTGGAGTAGAGCTGGTTAAAATCGCAATGATACGGCGTTGCCAACGTCCTTATGTGCTACTCGTACACGGCAGGCGTTGTCGCCTTGTCTCATTTTTATTTTAACCAGCTCTGGTTTCAGGCTGTCACGGTGGCGTTGAGCGGGATAACGAAGTCGTGCGGCTGCTGCTCGGCGTGCCACAAATCGTAGCTGTTTTGCAAGCCCAGCCATAGTTTGCTGCTGGTGCCCAGCAAAATAGACAGGCGCACCGCCATATCGGCGGAAATGGCAGCTTTGCCGTTGAGTATGCGCGATAAGGCGGCGCGGGTAACGCCTAAGCGTTGCGCGGCTTCGGTTACGCTGGTTTCGGCAAGGTATTCGCGCAATACTGCGCCGGGATGCGGGGGATTGTACATTTTCATAGTGGTTTCCTTAATGATAGTCCTGATAGTCCACAACTTCGGCATTGCCGTTTTCAAATTTGAATGTGAGCCGCCAGTTGCCGTTTACGGTGATGCTCCAATGGTCTTGCAAATTGCCCGATAAGGGATGCAGCCGCCATGCTGGGGCGTTCATATCTTGCGGGGATTCGGCGTTATCCAATGCGGCAAGCTGGATGCTTAAACGGGCGGCATGGGCAGCAACAATGCCTGCTTTGCTGCCTGTCTCAAAGAATTTTTGCAAACCTTTGTGTTTGAAACTTTTTATCATTGTTGTGTCCTTGTTGTGTAGCGATACTATACAGTTTAAGGCGTATAGCGTCAATATACATAAGCAAAACCCCGACAAGGCGGCAATCTTGTCGGGGTTTCTGTATTTAATCCTTTATGCAGAAAGGAAAAAATCTTGATTAAGTATAACCCAAAACACAGGGTAAAGGTAGGTGGAATGATGAGTAGAAAGGGAGCGGACAGAGTGGGTAATAAGTTGGCAAATGCTGCTTTGATTTTTGCCTGTGGCTTGGCTTTGGCTGCTGTTATTTGGGCAGTTCGTTGGTGGTAGTGAAAGGCAGCCTGAAAATGGGATTAAGAACACAACACACCATTCGCCGTTTTGCCGATGGCGCGTATATTAAGGGGCGCTGGCAACAAGGCGCGCAAACGCAAACGCTGGTTATTACCGCTTCGGTGCAGCCGATACGCAACGATGAGCGGGAGAATTTGCCCGAGGGCAAACGCATGGGGCGGGCGGTCAAGATTTATACCGATGCGCTGCTGCGCGTGGACGACAACACGGGAGATGTGTTGCTGTGGCTGGGGACGGAATACCGCATCATCGCGCAGGCGCGGTTTCGAATGGGCGTGATTAGCCATTATCGTTATTACGCGGTATCGGAGCAGCTATGAAAGAGAATTTGTACGATATTTTGGCTGCGTTGTTGCCTGTGCCGCTGATTTGGGCGTATGAAAACGGCAGGCAGCCTGAAAACGTGTTTGCCGCGCTGGACGTGCGCTCGGCGGATGCCAGTTTACCTGTGATGCGTGCGCCAATTAGTGGAAATAGCAGCCGTGCGCTATCGGCGGTGCGCGAAGCGGCGGTAACGGTGCAATGCTACGGCAAGAGTGCATTTGAGCTTTTAGACGCGCTGGCTATGGCGTTGCAAACCGAAGCGGCAGCCGATGCGCTGGAAGCAGCGAATGCGGCGGTGTTTGATATAGAGCGGGTGCAGTCTGTGCCTAAATTGTTTGAAGCGCAGTATCACGCGCAGGCGGTGTTGTCGTTTCGCTATCGCTATATGGCAACAGCGGACGAAACCGTGCCTGTGATTGATAAGGCGATTTTAGATGTAACCACGCGGCAGTAGCCGCTTTTTTTATGGAGTTTTGACATGGCAAAATTAGACCGATTGGTTAATTTGAACATTTCGCTGAACACGACGGCAATCGCTACCGAAAGTTTTAGCGATATGATGATTGTAGGCACGCATGCTGCCAGCACGGCACGCATGATGGCGATTACTTCGGCGGGCGAGTTGCTGGATATGGGGCTGTTGGCAAGCGACCCGATTTACAAGGCAGCATTGGCGGCATTTTCGCAAACGCCCACGTTGGCGAAGGTTTATATCGGGCGACGTGCAGCGAAAAAAATCACGCTATCGGGCGAGCAGATTAGCGCCAAAATCACATTATCCAGCGGCGAAGTGTTGGATATTGACGGCACGGCGGCGCAAGGCGCAGCGGCTTTGCCTGCATCGCTGAAAGCCAGCGCAAGCGGCGATACGCTGACGATTGCTGAAGCAGCGGATATTGCGGTGAAGCCCACACGCGGCACAATGGCATTGAGCGCGACAGAAAGCTACACCGATGCGCTGAACGAAATCATCAAGGCGGGTGGTTCTTGGTATGGCTTGGTGGTGGCAGACCGCACGGAAAGCGTGGTGTTGGAAGTAGCCGCATGGGCAGAAGCCAATGTGAAGCTGTTTGGTACGGCAACCGATGATGTGAAAGTGTGGCATATAGGACAAAAAAGGTGCTATTTCCAAGGACAAATTTCTTATTGGACAA
>CAUVGV010000080.1:0-10341 GCA_963551505.1 uncultured Kingella sp. | reverse complement strand
CCGTAATGGTATAGTACCTTGTCCTTTCAGGTATTTTTCTGCCAATATTGGAGTTTTTCTCAATCCATCCGCATCAGTATTAACTGCTTTTCGAGCTTCGACAAAATCTCCTTTTTGTGCGTTCTCACTTGCTTTTGAATCTTGTTTCCAATACCAAGCAGATGAACGTGCAGCAAGCTCTATATCTTTTGCAATCAAATCAGGATTGGTCATAATGTCTGGTCGTTTGATGTAGTCAGCAAATCTTTGGTAAGTTCCTCTCCCTGTTAATTGAATTCCACCCCTACCGCGAAATACCCATCCATCATTTGGTTGTTTATTCCCATTCATACCTCTATACATAATATTGATTTTATCTTTTTCAGACAATTTAGCAAATTCAGCTTCTGTATTATCGCTGTGTTGAGCAAGCCAGTTTTTAATATTTTCTTGTCTAGATGATATTTGTTTCCATCTTTTTAGGGAGTATTTCTTATCTTCTCCTTCAGTTAAGCCATTAAATTCACCTGTTTCATGGTCTACATTTGCTAAAAATCCAGCTCTATCATTGTCTGAGGTAATATCAAATTCTTTCATTGCAGCATAAAGAGCTTGAATAAATTTGTCGCGCGGGAAATCTTTTTTAGGTTTTTGGGGTGCAATCTGAACAGCAACCGACTTACTTGCGCTCGGGTCGCACTTACCTGTTGCCTTAATATTAAATTTTCCTGTTTTAGGCATGGTAAATGAATAGCTGGCTTTGCCTTGCACCAGTTTTTCTAGCTTGTTATTGCCCAATAATGTCCATGTAACCTCTTGATTAGCCGTGATAACCACATTGTCGCCACCATTTAGCTTGGCTAATTCTTTTTCAGTTACGGTTTTGCCATTCAATTTAAATGTAAGTTCAATTTCTTCACAGGCGGTATATTCATAACTGATAACCCGAGCAAGATATTTACCACCACCATATGGGCTGTAAACAGGCAGTAAGCAATGGTCATAGGTTGCTGATTCATGTTCAAATTTTCCCTCACCACGTTTTGCAATCATTTGATTACAATGCTGCTCAGGTGTTAATCCTTTTAGATAATCATCAGCACGGTATTTTTGCCGTCCTGCCATATCATAAGGGGCGAACACAACATTAACTTTGTCTTTGCCATTTTTATCTTTTACGCGATATTTTTTAGCCATGATTAAAACCCTGGTGGTGTCCTAAAAAGTATGCTGCTTGTCTTTTTAGTAATTCAAATTAGCCAAATTCCGCTGTTTTAACAGGAAATTTTGCACGATAGAAATGCCGTTATTGGCTTGACGTTTTATGTCAGCATACTTTTTAGGACACCACCAAAACCCTTTCGTTAGTTGGTTTGATTTTCCACTCACATTTGCAAGTGGTAGGCAAATTCTAGCCAACCAAAATGCAAAAAACAATATTTATTACAATCAAATACAAAAAATTAGCGGTTATGGTTTAAAGATTTCTCAGTCAAAATACGCTACTGCAAATCGATAGGACAAAAAGTGCTAAAAACTCCCCGCAAGCCTTATCCTACAAGGCTTAAAATGGAATCAGAACAGGTTAAGTAGAACAATAAACAATGTTACAAATGTTCACCATTGCAGCAAATATTTCAGCAGTAGTGCGAGTAAACCCACAAAAACGCTGGCAGCCTGAAACTGCATCTACTCCCATCGCCCAACCCCCAACACATTTTCAGGCTGCCCTCAATCTTATACAATCCACCCCATCCGCAGCCCCAAAGGACACCCTATGAACTGGCGCATCTTCCCCCTTGCCCTAATGCTTACCGCCTGCACATACAGCGAAACCCCATTCGGACGCTATGCCGAAATCGATCTCCCCCTCCAATCCCAAACCACCATCCACAAAACCGTAACCGTCAACGCCCCCGCTGGCACAACGGTAAACATCAGCGAAACCCCTGTTTTCTATGACCCACCACCGCCGCGCCGCCGCTGCTATTACGATGAATACGAACGCCGCCGCGTGTGCCATCGCTATTAAGAACCTGTATTCACATATACCAATCCAACCCATTACCCCTTTTCAGGCTGCCTCAACAGCCAAAGGCAGCCTGAAAACCCCGAAAGCCCCCATGCCCCACGCCCTGTTTATCACTTGCCCACGCGGCTTAGAACCCATCCTCGCGCAAGAAATCGCCCAGCAAAACTGCACCCAAATCGCCCCCACCGATGGCGGTGTATCCGCGCGCGGCAGCCTAGAACACGTTTACCGCATCAACCTCTATTCACGCACCGCCAGCCGCGTGCTGCTGCAACTCGCCCAAGTTCCCTATCGCAACGAAGATGACCTATACCGCGCCGCCAAAAACATCGCGTGGGAAAACTGGTTTGGCGTAGAAAAAACATTCAAAATCAAAGCAGAGAGCAAGCGCGCCCGCGTCAAAAGCCTGGATTTCTGCGCCCTGAAAATCAAAGACGGGCTGTGCGACCGCTTCCGTAGCCAAATAGGCAGCCGACCCAGCGTAGACAAAGCTCGCCCCGATGTGCGCATCCATTTGTTTTTAGACGATAAAACCGCCAGCATCTTTATAGACACCAGCGGTGAAGCCTTGTTTAAACGCGGCTATCGCCAAGACACAGGCGAAGCCCCCTTGCGCGAAAACCTTGCCGCAGGCTTGCTGCTGCTGGCGGGCTACAACGGCACCCAGCCCATGCAAGACCCATTCTGCGGCAGCGGCACCATCGCCATAGAAGCCGCATGGATCGCGCAAAACCGCGCCGCAGGCTTGATGCGCCGCTTTGGCTTTGAACAGTTCAACAACTTTGATAAACCCTTGTGGGCAAAGCTCAAAGCCGCCGCCCGCGCCGCTATCAGGCAGCCTGAAAACCCCATCGTCGCCTCCGATAACGACCGCCGCCTCATCGCCGCCGCCCAAGCCAACGCCGCCGCTGCCGAAGTAGAAAACATCATCCCGTTCAGCGTGTTAGACGCGCAAGACACCCGCCCGAACGGCGCAAACGGCATTTTGGTTGCCAACCCGCCCTATGGCGTGCGCCTTGCCGAAATCCAAGCCCTGCACGCGCTCTATCCGCAGCTCGGTAGCTGGCTCAAACAACACTACGCAGGTTGGACAGCAGGCTTGTTATCAGGCGACATGGCAATGCCCAAGCTCATGCGCCTGAAACCCAAGCGCAAAATCCCGCTGTTCAACGGCAATTTGGACTGCCGCCTATTTTTGTTTGACATGGTGGCAGGCAGCAACCGCAAAGAATAGTTTTTCAGGCTGCCTATGCCGTACACAAATCAACAATAGGCAGCCTGAAAATCCACACGAAACCAGTTAACAAGGAACATCCCATGCCCTTCAACCCCGCCGAAATCCAACAAATCACCAACCCGCGCGAACGCCAAAAAGCCACCATCCAGCAATTCAACCAAGCCATGGAAGCGCACGACTACGACACCGCCGCCGCCATCAGCAACTACGTTGTCGGCGAAGAAACCCGCCAACACGGCTTCGGCTGTGATTGGCAAATGCACTGCCTCAAATGGCTCACCCATTGGCGGCAACACCAATTTAGCGAAACGCCCAACAACAGCCCCGAAGAAGACCAAGCCTTTAACCAACTGATGAGCTGCCTGTGGCGATTCAAATGGCTGGTGGGCGACTTGCCGCGCGACCTCAACGCCACCCTGGACAGCATCCAAGAAGCCAACCAAGAAATGCAACAATGGTACGAACGCTACAAATTCAGCCCCGCCATGCTGTATAAATCGCTGATGGAACAAAACATCCTGCTGGGCAACGTAGATGCCGTGCGCGAACACTACCAAAAATGGCAAGACAACGAACACGACAACATGAACGACTGCCCCGCCTGCGAGCAAAGCACCCAAATCCAATACCACCACTTCATCCGCGACTACAACCAAGTGCTAGAACTCGCCAAACCCATCCTAGCGGGCGAACTCACCTGCGCCGAAGTCCCCCACAACTGCTATTACTACATCGTCCACAGCCTAATTCAAACAGGCAACACGGCACGCGCCCGCCACCTACTAGACCACGCCATAGAGCATCTGGAAACCGAGCGGCAAGAATTCATCCACCTTATCCCCCAGCTTATCCAACTCTACTACCCGCTCAACGACCCCGACACCGCCGAAGAGCTGATGAACGAATACAACGACGACATCTTCAACGCCAGCCAAACCGACATCCTCACCTACTGGCACTACCTACTCGCCATCATCCCCCAAAACGAAGATGCCCTAGAAAACGCCCGCAGCATCGCCAAAGACATAGACCAACGCAACGGCAACAGCTACTACCAAACCCAGCTAGACTGGCTATTTGGCGAGGCGACCATACACTAAACTTGTTTTCAGGCTGCCTCAGCGCGTAGGGTGGGCAACTCGTTGTCCAGCATCATTTACTCTTTTCAGGCTGCCTATTCATGCCCTGAATGGAACGCATAGGATGTGTAAACTTATTCACGCCCCGCCTTGCAAGGCTCAATGAAGCACCACCCAAAGGCAGCCTGAAAACCCCTATTACCCAACTTTCAGGCTGCCCATCCCCCCAAAAGGCAGCCTGAAACCACCCCACCCGAGACCCCCCATGTCCATCCAAGCCATCCTCTTTGACCTAGACGGCACCCTCGCCGACACCGCCCCCAGTCTCGGCAACGCCCTCAACACCCTCCTGCAAAAACGCGGGCTGCCCCCCAAGCCCCAAGCCCAAATCCGCCCCCACGCCAGCCACGGCGCAGCCGCCCTTATCCAATTTGGCGCAGGCATCCCCCCCGATCACCCCGATTTCCCCCAATGGCGCGCCGACTACCTTGCCGAATACGCCCAATGCTTTGACCGCGACACCACCCTCTTCCCCCAAATCAACCCCCTGCTCGCCCAGCTTGCCGCCCAAAACATCGCATGGGGCATCATCACCAACAAACCCCAAGCCTTCACCCAGCGCCTTAGCCCCGCCCTCCGCTTCGTTACCCCCCCCGCCGTCGTCGTCAGCGGCGACACCTGCCCCGAAGCCAAACCCAGCCCCCTCCCCATGCACCACGCCTGCGCCGCCCTGCAAATGCAGCCTGAAAACTGCATCTATGTAGGCGATGCCGAACGCGACATTCAAGCAGGGCGCAACGCAGGTATGCGCACCATTCTCGCCGCATGGGGCTACATCGCCCCCAGCGACACCCCCGAAACATGGGGCTACCACGCATCCACCGCCAACCCCCTGCAAATTCTTGATATACTTCGCACCTTTCAGGCTGCCTGAAAAAACTTTTATTCAACCCACTCCTAACAGGAAAAAATCATGAAAAAAATCGCACTCACCCTTATCACCGCCACCCTACTCACCGCCTGTGCCGATAGCGGTACCAGCGTAGGCGGGCTGCTCGGCGGCGGCAACGCATCCAGCGGCGCAGCCAGCATCGGTAAATCCGCCGTGCAAATGTATGTGCAAAACAAATGCGTAACCGAATTGCAAAGCCGCAACGAATGGCGCACCCTAGCCCTAGCCATGAGCCAAGCCAAACAAACCGAATGGGACAACAAAATCTGCGGCTGCGTCAGCGAAGAAGCCCCCAACCAAATCACCGCCGCCCAGCTGCCCGAACTGCTCACCGAAAGCGGGCGCGTAAAAGTAGCCGCCGAAGTAACCACCAAAACCGTAACCGCCTGCTTCAAACGCCTGTTTACCAAATAACTCCAAGGCAGCCTGAAAAGCTCAAACTCATTTTCAAGCTGCCTTAATCATACCCAGCCACCCCACATCAAATCCATTCAAACCACACATAAAAATTCTCCCAAAGGCAGCCTGAAATCCAGTCTAGCCCTTTCCCAAAAAAAAGGAAGCCCCATGAAACTCCAAACCCTCGCCCTATTCACCACCCTGCTGCTTACCGCCCCGCTCGCCCAAGCCGACAGCTACGACGAATCCGCCCTCTACAACGAAACCTACACCCAAAGCCTCAACGTTGGCAGCGAAGCCATAGACTGCCTCAAAGCCCGCAAAAGCGACTGCGGACAAAAAGCATGGGAAAGCAGCCTAGACAGCATCGGCAAAGTCATCGACACCCCCAGCGGACAACGCGCCCTAGAAGAACTGCTGCCCCAGCTAGATTCCACAGGCATCATCAACAAACAAAACAGCCGCGCCATCGTCAACGTCCTGCGCGAGCAACTGCCCGCCGCCAAAAAGAACGGCAAAGCAATCGGCAGCAAAATAGAAGACCTCGGCAGCCGCGCCGGCCAACAGCTCACCCAACCCCTGCCCGACAGCGAACGCACCAACTGCATGAACAAAGGCGACAGCCTGCTATCAGGCGTACTCCGCTGCGGCGCAAACGCCATGATTGATAATTTGCAAAAACAAAAATAAACAGCAAAAGGCAGCCTGAAAACAACATTCGCGTTTTCAGGCTGCCACTGATTTTCAACCCCCAACCCGAAAGCCCACCATGAACTACATCAGCACCCGAGGCAATACCCCCGCCAAAACATTCAGCCAAGCCCTGCTTATGGGGCTTGCCCCCGATGGCGGCTTAATGCTCCCCGAGCACTATCCCCAAATCACCGCCGAGCAGCTCACCCATTGGCGCACGCTCAGCTACGCCGAACTCGCCTTTGAAGTCATCCGCCTATTCGCCACCGACATCCCCGAAGACGACCTGCGCCGCATACTCAACCGCACCTACACCAGCGAAACCTTTGGCAGCGCAGCCATCACCCCCGTGCGCACGCTCAAAGACGGCATCAAAATCCAAGCCCTGTCTAACGGGCCTACGCTCGCGTTCAAAGACATGGCGATGCAATTTTTGGGCAACGCCTTTGAATACGTTTTAGCCAAAGAAAACAAAACATTAAACATTCTCGGCGCAACCAGCGGCGACACGGGCTCCGCCGCCGAATACGCCCTGCGCGGCAAACGCGGCATCAACGTGTTTATGCTCTCGCCCGAAGGCAAAATGTCCCGCTTCCAGCGCGCTCAAATGTATAGCCTGCAAGACGAAAACATCATCAACATCGCCGTGCGCGGTATGTTTGACGACTGCCAAGATATCGTCAAAGCCGTGCAAAACGACGCCACATTCAAAGCGCAATACCAAATCAGCACCGTAAACAGCATCAACTGGGGGCGCATCGTTGCCCAAATCGTGTACTACATCGCGGGCTACCTGCGCGCCAGCGAAAGCAACGACCAGTGCGTTAGCTTTTGCGTGCCCAGCGGCAACTTTGGCAACATCTGCGCAGGACACATCGCCAAACAAATGGGCGTACCGATTGACCGCCTGATTGTCGCCACCAATGAAAACAACGTGTTAGACGAATTTTTCCGCACAGGGCAATACAGCCCACGCGATGCCGCCCACACCTATGTAACATCCAGCCCATCCATGGACATCTCCAAAGCCAGCAATTTTGAACGCTTTATTTTTGACTTGGTGGGGCGCGATGCAAACCAAGTGCAAGCCTTGTGGGCGCAAGTGGCGCAAGGCAAAGGCTTCAACCTGAAAGACCAATTGCCCGCCATCCATCAGCAATACGGCTTTGTGTCAGGCAGCAGCACCCACGCCGACCGCCTTGCCACCATAAAATCCGTGTACGAAACCGACGGCGAACTCATCGACCCGCACACCGCCGATGGCATCAAAGTTGCCCGCCAACTGCGCGAATCAGGCGAAATCATCGTTTGCCTAGAAACCGCGCTTGCCGCCAAATTTGACGCCACCATCCACGAAGCCGTGGGCAGCGTTGCCGTGCCCCGCCCCGCCAAACTCGCAGGCTTGGAAGATTTGCCCCAGCGCGTGCAAGTGATTGATAACGATGCCGATACGGTCAAAGCCATCATTCGCAACAAGGTCGGCGGCTAATCAGGCAGCCTGAAAATGGGAAAACACGCCCCAACCGTTGTATTCCCTAAATAGCAAACGGCTGAAATGTGATGCGCTTTCAGCCGTTTGATTGTTTTGTGTGTTAGATAAATGCAGTGGCTGTTAAAGCATCAGAGGCAGCCTGAAAACCATCTCATTCGCATATCGGCTTCTATCTTCTAACCAATCTAATTGTGATATATATGAATCAGGTAATTAAAACAATTCAGCATATTAAAGAATACAAAGAAGATAGAATATTAAATATTAGCGGCAGGCTCATAATTGGCAAAACAGCAATGCTTAAATTAGATAATGCTCCAATCTGTCTCACCATTTACGATAACAACTTTGAAAACTGGATTACAGATAATGTTCCTTGTTATGTAGGTGGCAAATATTTATATGATGATGCGGTACAAATTATTGCGCTTGTTGGAATCATCCATAATGAGATCGGCATCAAAGCTATTCGTTCGTGTGTATTAAACAGAGCAGATGAACAGTTTACATTCTGATTTATTCTTTCCTATTCATCATTCAATATTGGTTTCAACAATTCAGTTCGCCACCATCCCACCCATTTTCAGGCTGCCTCACGCCCTTATAGGTAGCCTGAAAACCCGAAAGCCCAATCATGCACCACTATCGCGGAGAACTCTGGCTCATACTCGTAACCCTACTTGCCGCCAGCGGCTGGTTCGTTTCCAAAGCCGCGCTGCAAGAGCTGCCCGCCGCAGGCTTTATCGGCGCACGCATGGTCGGCGCAGCCCTATTGTTTTTGCCGTTTGCGCTGCCGCAGCTTCGCCAATGGACGGCAGGGCAATTTGCTCGCGCCGCGGCGGTGGGTGTAGCGTTTTCGGGCAACATTTTCTTCTGGATTCAAGGCGTGTCGCACAGCACCCATTTTGGCGAAGGCGCGTTGCTGCTCAGTTCATCCATGCTGCTCGCGCCCCTGCTGTCGTGGCTGCTGTTTCGCCATCGCCCTGCGCCGATGCTGTGGCTGTCGCTCGCCCTTTCAGGCTGCGGTATGTATTTGCTCAACGCGGGCAAATCGCCGTTGCAAATGTCGCTGGGCAGCGGCTTGTTCGCCCTTTCCGCGCTGATGAGCGCGCTGTTTTTCGTGCTGAACAACCAATTTTCCAAAGGCATGAACGCGCTGCCGCTCACCACCGTGCAATTAGCCTGCGCAGGCATCGTGTGCAGCGGCTATTCGCTGGCGTTTGAAACGTGGCATTTGCCACTTTCCGCCGCCAGTTGGACGTGGCTGATTATCGGCATTGTGGTGATTACCAACACGCGCTTTTTGCTGCAAACGCACGCGCAAAAAATCTGCCCGATTGGCAACGCGGCGATGATTATGGTGCTGGAACCCGTGTGGACGTTGCTGTTTAGCGTGTTGCTTTTGGGCGAACAATTGTCGTGGGAAAAAGCGACGGGCGGCGCGCTGATTATCACGGCGCTGCTGCTGTATCGCCTGCCGTTGCGCCAATGGCACCAGCGCAAGGATTGACATGCTTCTTACTAGTGTTATACCATAACGTTTTATCTACTAAGGAGTATGGCATGAAACAAGGCGTTCATCCGGAAAACTATCGCACCGTGCTGTTTTACGACAGCAGCGTCAACGAGGGCTGGCTTATCCGCTCGTGCGCGCCCACCAACAAAACTATGCAATGGACAGACGGCAAGGAATATCCCGTGTTTATGCTGGATACCTCATCGGCATCGCACCCGGTTTACACGGGCAAGCAGCGCGAGCACAACAAAGAGGGGCGCGCCAGCCAATTCAACCAACGCTATGCGGGCATGATGTCTGCGCTGAAAAAGGGGAAATGAGATGCAAGTGTTGGCTTCGTTGAAAGCGGCGAAAAATCGCCATCGTGATTGTCAAATTGTGCGTCGCAAGGGCAAGGTGTATGTGATTTGTAAGAGCAATCCGCGGTTTAAGGCGCGGCAGCGGTAGGTAATGGTTTCAGGCTGCCGATGGTGGTACTGGCAATAGGCAGCCTGAAAACGCTAAATGATTGGTGGGCAACGAGTTGCCCACCCTACACGTTACTGCGGCAGAGCATCAGCAAATATTGTTTGATTTGCAGGGATAGGTTTTCAGGCAGCCTGAAGGCCGTCTGAAAGCATCAAAAAACAGCCTGCACCTTGGAAATTGAAGTGCAGGCTGCTTTCAGGTAGCCCATTCTAAACAGTGTTTCAAGTGGTTTATCAAGCCCTGCCTGTATAAAGCCCTGCTTAAAGCTGTTTGATAAATTTAATAGATTGTCAAGTTAATTAAGGCAATATACAATACATTTCATTGCAAACAGATGAAGCAAGGAGTACTTTATGCCACATATCAATATCAAATGTAACCCCAAAAACCTCTCTGAACAGGAATTGCAAGCCTTCGCAGATGATTTGACGGCATTTGTCAGCGAGCGCCTAAACACGCCTGCAGAATTCATCACCATTGCCTACACTGAAATT
>CAUVGV010000079.1:0-10386 GCA_963551505.1 uncultured Kingella sp. | reverse complement strand
GTGGCTTTGGTAGCGTGCCACAACTGGCTTTGGCGCGTTATCCTGATACTGTGCGCGAAATTTTAGGCGTACCAATCGAAATGAAATTATTGCTAGGCGTGTCGTTTGGTTATCCCGATTTTGATGCAAAAATCAATCAAATTCACCTGCCGCGTGCTGATTTAAGTGAAACCACAGTCTTTCACGATTGATTTTCAGGCTGCCCATGTCAGCACCACGCTGTTGCTTCGCCCCAAAGGCAGCCTGCGAAGCGGCGTTACAAAGCTAAAACACCCAAACCATTTGAAATAAAAAAGGTTTACCATGAACGACATGACTTTATACCTCATCATCGCCCTAGCCCCCCTAGCAGGCTGCTTGCTGGCAGGCTTATTCGGCAACCGCATTGGGCGTGCAGGCGCGCATAGCGCTACCATTTTGGGCGTTGCCGTTTCCGCCGTGCTGTCACTCTATGTGCTCTACGGCTTTGCCACGGGCACGCGCGCCAAGTTCGATGAAAACGTGTACACATGGCTCACCATGGGCGGCGTGGATTTCTCCGTCGGCTTCTTGGTGGACAGCCTCACCGCCATGATGATGGTGGTGGTAACCATGGTGTCGCTGATGGTGCACATCTACACCATCGGCTATATGCACGACGAAGCAGTCGGCTATCAACGCTTTTTTAGTTATATCTCCTTGTTTACATTCAGCATGTTGATGCTAATTATGTCCAACAACTTTATCCAGCTCTTCTTTGGCTGGGAAGCGGTGGGCTTGGTGTCTTATCTGCTGATTGGTTTCTACTTCAAAAAACCTTCCGCCACCTTTGCCAACTTAAAAGCCTTTTTGGTGAACCGCGTGGGCGATTTTGGCTTCTTGCTCGGCATTGGCTTGGTTTTGGGTTATTTCGGCGGCAGCCTGCGCTATCAAGACGTGTTCGCCTATTTGCCCAACGTGGTCGGCATGCAATTTCTCGGCACCGATTTAATCACCGTAACCTGCCTGCTGCTGTTTGTCGGCGCAATGGGTAAATCCGCGCAATTTCCGTTGCATGTTTGGCTGCCCGATTCCATGGAAGGCCCAACCCCTATTTCCGCGCTGATTCACGCCGCCACCATGGTAACGGCGGGCTTGTTTATGGTGTCGCGCATGTCGCCGATGTATGAAATGAGCACCACCGCGCTGTCGGTCATCATGATTATCGGCGCGATTACCGCGCTGTTTATGGGCTTGCTCGGCACCATCCAAAACGACATCAAGCGCGTGATTGCCTATTCCACGCTGTCGCAGCTGGGCTATATGACCGTTGCGCTGGGCGTGTCGGCGTATTCGGTTGCCATGTTCCATGTGATGACGCACGCCTTTTTCAAAGCCTTGCTGTTCTTGGCGGCAGGCTCGGTAATCATCGGCATGCACCACGACCAAGATATGCGCAACATGGGCGGCTTGCGTAAATATATGCCGATTACTTGGTTTACCATGCTGCTGGGTAATTTGTCGCTGATTGGCACGCCGTTGTTCTCTGGCTTTTATTCCAAAGACAGCATTATTGAAGCCGTGAAAATGAGTCATTTAACAGGCAGCGGCTTTGCCTATTTTGCCGTGTTGGCGAGCGTGTTTGTTACCGCGTTTTATGCGTTTCGCCAATACTTTATCGTGTTCCACGGCAAAGAGCGTTGGCGCGAAGCGGCGCACCATGCGCATCATGACGATGAACATCACCACGGTTTGTCGCCCAACGATAATCCGCACGAAAGCCCTTGGGTGGTAACGTTTCCACTGGTGTTTTTGGCGATTCCGTCTGTGATTATCGGCGCATTGACCATTGAGCCGCTGCTGTATGGCGATTTCTTTAAAGATGTGATTTTTGTGAACCACGAAGCGCATCCTGTAATGCAGCACATGAAAGCTGAATTCCACGGCGCAATGGCAATGGTGTCGCACAGCTTGACTTCGCCCGTGTTGTATTTGGCGATTGCTGGCGTGGCGACGGCGTGGCTGTTGTATGTTGCCAAGCCTAGCCTGCCT
Organism: uncultured Kingella sp.; assembly: GCA_963551505.1. GTDB lineage: Bacteria > Pseudomonadota > Gammaproteobacteria > Burkholderiales > Neisseriaceae > Kingella_B. The sequence goes on along the minus strand of CAUVGV010000079.1, from coordinate 8,376 downwards.
GCCAAGTTTCAGGCTGCCTTTAAGCCTGTTTATACGCTGCTGGACAACAAATATTATCTGGACGCGATTTATTTCAACGTGTTCGCTCGCGGCGCGCGCGTGTTGGGCAATTTGTTCTGGAAAGTGGGCGACACCATGATTATTGACAACGGCATCGTAAACGGCTCGGCAAAACTGGTGGGTGCGGTTGCGGCGCAAGTGCGCAAAGCGCAAACAGGCTTTATTTACACCTACGCGGCGGTGATGGTGTTCGGGCTGCTGGTGATGGTTGCCGCGTTTTTTTGGGAGCTGTGGTTTAAATAGTTTCAGGCTGCCTTCTTAACACAAACCCCTTTCAACCTTTCAAATTCAATAAGAGAAAACAGGCGATACTATGTTTTTCAACAACTTACTCAGCTTAGCCATTTGGCTGCCGATATTGGCGGGCGTGCTGGTGCTGGCGACGGGGTCGGACGAAAAAGCCCCGTTGGCGCGGATATTGGCATTGATTGGCGCGGTTGCCAGCTTTGTGGTAACGCTGCCTTTGTTCACCCAATTCAACCGCGCCGATGCAGGCTTTCAGTTTACCGAGCTGCATCCTTGGATACCTGCGCTCAATCTGAACTACGCGCTGGGCGTGGACGGCATTTCCGTGCTGTTTATCATTCTGAACGCGTTTATCACGCTGATGGTGGTGCTGGCGGGCTGGGAAGTGATACAAAAACGCCCCGCGCAATACATGGCGGCGTTCCTGATTATGAGCGGGCTGATTAACGGCGCGTTTGCCGCGCAAGATGCCATTTTGTTTTACACCTTCTTTGAAGGCATGCTGATTCCGCTGTATTTGATTATTGGTATGTGGGGCGGGCAGCGCAGAATGTATGCCGCGATGAAACTGTTTCTTTACACGCTGCTCGGTTCGCTGCTGATGCTGGTGGCGTTGATTTATCTGTCGTATCAAGCGGGTGGCAGCTTTGCGATTGCCGATTTGCAAGCGATTAAAAACATTCCGCTGGGCGTGCAACAGCTTTTGTTTATTGCGTTTTTTCTGTCGTTTGCGGTGAAAGTGCCGATGTTCCCCGTGCACACTTGGCTGCCCGATGCCCACGTTGAAGCGCCCACAGGCGGCTCAATGGTGCTGGCGGCGATTACGCTGAAAGTGGGCGCGTATGGCTTTTTGCGCTTTGTTTTGCCGATTTTGCCCGATGCGTCGCGCTATTTTGCGCCCGTGGTGATTGTGTTGAGCCTGATTGCGGTGGTGTACATTGGCTTAGTTGCGCTGGTGCAAACCGATATGAAAAAGCTGGTGGCGTATTCGTCGATTAGCCATATGGGGTTTGTTACGCTGGGCTTTTTCCTGTTTATGCAAAATGGGCAGCCTGAAAGCTGGGCGTTTAAAGGCGCGATTATGCAGATGATTTCGCATGGCTTTGTTTCTGCTGCGATGTTTATGTGCATCGGCGTGATGTATGACCGCTTGCACACGCGCAATATTGCCGATTACGGCGGCGTGGTAAACGTGATGCCGAAGTTTGCCGCATTTATGATGCTGTTTGGCATGGCAAACGCAGGCTTGCCCGCCACATCGGGCTTTGTGGGCGAATTTATGGTGATTATGGGCGCAACGCATTACAGCCTATGGATAGGCGCGATTGCGGCGACCACGCTGATTTGGGGCGCGAGCTACACGCTGTGGATGTATAAGCGCGTGATTTTTGGCGAGATTCGCCATCCTGCTGTGAAAGAAATGAAAGACATCAACGCGCGCGAATTTGCCATTTTGGCGATTTTGGCGGTTGCCGTGCTGGGCATGGGCTTGCTGCCCGAGCCGTTTATCGCGGTCATCCACCAAGCGGCGGATAACCTAATGGCGCAAATCGCGCACAGCAAGATTTGAGGTGAAACATGGATTGGACAAGTTTGAATTTGAGTGCAGCCACACCTGAAATCGTGCTGCTGATTGGGCTGTTTGGCGTGCTGCTGCTGGATTTGTGGCTAAGCGATAACAACCGCTTTATCACGCATGGGCTGAGCATTGTGGCGATGCTGGCAGCGGCGGGCGCGCAGTTGGCAACGTGGGTGCATGAACCTATTACCGCGTTCCACGGCTTTTATATTGCCGATGGCATTTCGCAAGCTGCCAAGCTGGCGGTGTATCTGGCGACGGCGGCGTTGTTTGTCTACGCCAAGCCGTATAACCAACTGCGCGGTATTTTCAAAGGCGAGTATTACACGCTGGCGATGTTTGCCTGCGTGGGCATGAGCGTGATGATGAGCGCGGGGCATTTTTTAACGGCGTATATCGGCTTGGAGCTGCTGTCGCTGTCGCTGTATGCCATGATTGCGCTGCAACGCGATTCCGCCCGCGCCGCCGAAGCCGCGCTGAAATATTTTGTACTCGGTGCGCTGGCTTCGGGCATTTTGCTATACGGCGTGTCTATGGTTTACGGCGCAACAGGCAGCCTGAATTTTGCCGATATTTTTCAGGCTGCCCAAAGCGGCAATGTGAACGGCTGGCTGTTGAAATTGGGCGTGCTGTTTATTGTGGCGGCGGTGGCGTTTAAATTTGGCGCGGTGCCGTTTCATATGTGGGTGCCCGATGTGTATCAAGGTGCGCCAACTTCGGTTGCGGCGTTTATCGGCTCGGTGCCCAAAATTGCCGCGACCATTTTTGCTTTCCGCATTTTGGTGAGTGGCTTGGTGTTGAGCAAAGGCGATTGGCAATTGCTGTTTGCCGCGCTGGCGGCGTTGTCGCTACTGGTGGGCAATTTGGCGGCGATTATGCAAACCAATGTGAAGCGTATGTTTGCCTTTTCTACTGTGTCGCACATGGGCTTTGTGTTGCTGGGCTTTGTGGGCGGGCAAATTGGTTTTCAGGCTGCCGTGTTCTATGCAATCGTCTATACCTTGATGAGCTTAACGGGCTTTGGTGTGTTGATGGCGGTGAGCAATCAGCATCACGAATGCAATCAAATCAAAGATTTGGCGGGCTTAAACCAGCGCAATGCGTGGTATGCGTTTTTGATGTTGCTGGCGCTGTTTAGCATGGCGGGCATTCCGCCGCTGGCAGGTTTTTACGCCAAATTTGCGGTGCTCAAAGCCCTTGTTGCCGCGCAATATCCGTGGGCAACTTGGCTGGCGGTGTTTGCGGTTATCATGTCTCTGGTGGGCGCGTATTATTATTTGCGTGTGGTGCGGGCGATGTATTTTGAAGATGCCAGCCAACACGAGCCAATGAGCGGCACGCTGGCGGCGAAGTGGGTGTTGTCTGCCAATGCGCTGCTGTTGCTGGTGTGGGGCGTGATGCCCGCGCATTTGACGGAATGGATTAAAACGGCGGTTGAGCGTGCGTTTTGATTGAATACGAGATTTCAGGCTGCCTTGTGTGATGAGGCAGCCTGAAAATCTATTGAGGAGAAATAAGATGAACAACTTGCGCCAAGATACAGATAAACCGAAAGAGGGGTGGTTTACCAAAGCAGGAAAAATTTTGCTGTATCTGTTTTGGGAGATGATGCCGTATGCGTTTGTTGCTATGCCTGTGTTGTTTGGTAAATTGTATGCTTCTGTTTTTGCGGCGGCTGGTGTGGCATTGCTGTTGATACCGCTTTGGGTGTGGTTGTATGACAAGCGTAAAGGCAAGGTAGAGTAAGGCAGCCTGAAAACTTAATCTGAATGGCGATTATGGTTTTGGCGATGGTTTGTTGTCCGTAAGGGTAGTAAGCAAGATGTTGGCGAGCCACTGATTTCCCATTTAGTTTTGTTGAATTTCGTTTCAGGCTGCCTTTGGTGCATTAACCTATTTTTTGCATAGAGATAAACCATGAATCAGGCTAATGATGAGAAAGTTAATTTGCTTTTAAAAGATTGCGACAAATTTGGCGCAGTAGATGAGCAAACCATCAAGATGGCAGAGCAAGAGCTGGAAGTTATTTTTCCTTATCAATACAGAGAATTTTTAGCGAACTTTGGCGCGGTTGTTGGTTATGGATTTGAAATTTATGGATTACCACATCAGGAAGCATCTCAATGCCCATATTGGCAAAACGTTGTTACCATCGCAAAGAAATTAAGAAAAAATAACCAAATAGGTGCTGAGAATAAGATGTTTATTCCCATATCGCATGATGGAATGGATACTTATTATTTTATCAATACTGAATGTTTTAATAAGACGGAAATATGGTCAATAGATTATTTGCGTGAATATATTGTGTCATTTGATTTGTATGATTTTATTGAGATGCTTACTTGTAAAGGCTAGTGAATAAATAAATTTAAATTTAATTTTGCAAACAAGGTTTTACCATGAAGCCATCTATTCAAATCCCTGCCTTTTCTTGGCTGGCGTTGAATTTTTTTGGCTATTTTTGCGCGTTTGGCGTGATACAGCCGTTTTTTCCGCTGTGGTTGCAGAGTCATCATTATTCGGGATTTTTTATTGCGTTTGTGATGTCATCGGCTTATTTGTTTCGGTTTTTGGGGGGGCTTGTGGCTGTCCAAGCGGGTGCAGCGGTTGGATCGGTTGTTACCAACAATTCGGCTGGCAACGTGGGGCAGTGTGTTGGCATTGCTGGCGGTGGCGGCGAGCATGGGGGCGGGATGGTTGCTGGTGGTTTTGATTTGGCTGTTTTTTGCGTTGAATGGCGGTGAGATGCCGTTGAATGAGACGGCGGCGAGTGCGTGGCAGAAGCAGATTGGTTTGGATTACGGGCGGGCGCGGTTGTTTGGCTCGGGGGCGTATATTTTGGGGGCGTTGCTGGCGGGCTGGGCGGTGGCGCGGTTTGGCACAGGGCGGTTGGTTTATTTGATGCTGGCGTTGCTACTGGCGCATGGTCTGATGCAGCTGCCGCGGGCGGTGCCTGCGTTGCAGAATCGGGCGGAGACGGCGCAGGGGGCATCATTGGGCTTTATGGCGTTGTTAAGGCAGCCTGAAACGCGAGGGATGCTGCTGGCGGTGTCGCTGATTCAGGGCAGCCATGCGGCGTATTACACTTATGGGGTGATTTACTGGAGGGCGGCGGGGATTGCGCCGCAGCAGGTGAGCGGGCTGTGGAGCGTGGCGGTGGTGGCGGAGATTGTGTTGTTTTTCTTTTCTAAACGTTGGCTGGGCGATGTGGGGATTGTGCGCTTGATGCGGGTTTCGGCGGTGCTGACCACGGGGCGGTGGCTGGTGATGGCGGCGACGGTGAACCCTTGGCTGTTGCTGGGGGTGCAGCTTTTGCACGCGGCGGGGTTTAGTTTGTCGCATTTTGCGATGGTGCGCTTTATTGTGCGGCAGCCTGAACAGGATATGGCGAAGTTGCAGGCGTTGTATATTGGCATGGCAAGTTGCGTGGCGGTGGCGGTTTTGACGCTGCTGGCGGGTGGTTTGTATCAGGTGCAGCCAAGTTGGGCGTTTGCGGTGATGAGTGTGTTTGCACTGGGGGCGTTGTGGGTGTTGCCGAAAAGGGAAAAGGTTGAGGCAGCCTGAAAACGAGTGAAGCGCGTTTGGGCAGGGTGTAAACAGCGGTTCAAAAGCGTTTTCAGGCTGCCTTTGTACAATCAATTAGCCATCAACGTGCGTGGGCGTTGCAAAGAAAGGCAGCCTGAAACGGATACAGCGTGTTTCAGGCTGCCTTTAGATTTTTCAACGATAGGGGTAACCCTACCCACCCCGTTCCGCCAAATACTCCCGCAACCCGCGTTCGCGCAAAATGCAGGCGGGGCATTGGTGGCAGCCGCCTGCCACGCCCATGTAGCAGGTGTGGGTGTGCTCGCGGATGTAGTCAAACGCGCCCAGTTGGTCGGCGAGTGCCCATGTTTGTTTTTTGGTGAGCCACATCAGCGGCGTGCGGATGTCAAACGGGTAGTCCATGGCGAGATTGAGCGTTACGTTCATGGATTTGATGAACACGTCGCGGCAGTCGGGGTAGCCTGAAAAGTCGGTTTCACACACGCCTGTGTAGAGGCGGTGGATGCCTTGCGCTTTGGCGTGGATGGCGGCGTAGAGTAGAAATAGCGCGTTGCGCCCGTCCACAAAGGTGTTAGGCGTGTTGCCTGCTTGTTGGATGGTGGCGCTGCTGTCCATCAGGGCGTTGTGGGTGATGTTGCCGATGGTGGATAAATCCAACACGGTGTGCGGCACGCCTAAATCTTGCGCAATCCACGCGGCGCATTGCAGCTCGACGGCGTGGCGTTGCCCGTATTGGTAGCTGATGGTTTGCACGTTGCCCGCGCCGCAGTCGGCGATGGCTTGGAACAGGCAAGTGGTGGAATCTTGCCCGCCCGAGAAGATAACGAGTGCTGTGTTGGGAGACATTTCAGGCTGCCTTGTGGGGAAATTGGTATTATACTTCGCCGTTTTATGGATTTTGGAATGACAACATGAGTTTGGTGAACACATTGCGGGCGATGCCGCGCTATCGTTTAACGGTGTTGGCGGTGTTTTTGGTGGCGGCGGGCGGCGTGTGCGGCTCGTTTTTCGGGCAATATGTGCTGAAAATGAATCCGTGTGTGATGTGCATTCAGCAGCGGTTGGCGTTGGTGGCAACGATGTTGATTGCGCTGCTGTGCCTTGCGTTGCCGCATCGCAAGCTGTTGGGGCGCACGCTGGCGGCGGTGTTGATTTCTGTGCCTGCGGCGTTTGGCGCGTGGGTGGCGGCAAAACAGATTCATTTGCAATCGCTGCCGCCTGCCGAGCAGCCCGATTGCGGCGCGCCGCTGTCGTTCGTTTTGAAAAACAAGCCGTTGTTTAAGCTGTATGAGCCGCTGTTGCGCGGCGATTCGGGCTTTTGCGGCGAGGTGTATAAGGTGTTGGGCGTGCCGCTGCCGGTGTGGAGCGTGATGTTTTTTGCGGCGGTGTTGCTGATTGTGTGGGCGATGTGGCTGCGGACGCGTAAACAATGATTGTGAGGCAGCCTGAAAGTGGGTTTACTGCGTTTCAGGCTGCTTTTTGCGCTATAGAATAGGCAGCCTGAAAACGGTTTACAGGATTTCAGGCTGCCTCAACCTAAACAAGGAAACCAAAATGACCAACGAAACCATCAACGTTGACCCCAACGAAATCGCCAAGTTCAGCCAAATCGCCGATAAATGGTGGGACAAAACGGGCGAGTTCAAACCGCTGCACGACATCAACCCCCTGCGCTTGGACTACATTGACCAACACGCCCAGTTAGCAGGCAAAACGGTGTTGGATGTGGGCTGCGGTGGCGGCATTTTGTCCGAAAGCATGGCGCGGCGCGGCGCGGCAAGCGTGTTGGGCGTGGACATGGCGGAGCAGTCGCTAAACACCGCGCAGGCGCACGCCGATGCCGAGCGCGTGGACAACATCGCCTATCGCTGCGTGAGCGTGGAAGATTTGGCGGCGGAGATGCCGCAGTCGTTTGATGTGGTAACGTGCATGGAAATGCTGGAACACGTTCCCGACCCCGCATCCATCATCCGCGCCTGCGCCAAGCTGGCAAAGCGCGAGGGCTGGGTGTTTTTCTCCACCATCAACCGCAATCCCAAATCGTATCTGCACGCGGTGCTGGGCGCGGAATATGTGCTCAACCTTGTGCCCAAAGGCACGCACGATTGGCAAAAATTCATCACGCCATCCGAATTGGCACGCATGGTGCGGCTGGCTGGGCTGGACGTGGTGGACACGCGCGGCATGTCGTTTAACCTGCTCACGCGGCAGTATTTTTTGCAGGATGATGTGAGCGTGAACTATATGGTGGCGAGCCAAAAGGCAGCCTGAAAACGGCTGGCACAATAAAACCGTGTTTCTGGCAAGGGAAACACGGTTTTTGCTTTGTGTGTTGGCAAGCGCAATATCGTTAAAGGCAGCCTGAAACCTTTGCAAAACCTGTAACCGGTGGAGCATCGGCGGCTCGCCGACATTTTGAAAAATCAGTAATGCTATGTTTAATAAGCAATTTGTCGACGAGCCGTCGCCGCTCCATTTTAGGTTTTAGGCTGTTGTTGGGGGTTTTGCAAAGGTTTCAGCCTGAAAACCAACTTTCAGGCTGCCTTTGTTGTTCAGAAAGCGCGTGCATCGCTTGGGCGATGATCCACGCTACGCTTGCTACGTCGGGATTGGAGGTTTTGTGCGGGCTACGGCTTGCTATCTTGCGGTTGGCATACTGGCGGGAATGGGGCGGCAGGAGAAGTAGACGGGATGAGTAGAAGAAATTAATAATGGTAAAGATTATGTATAAATCAAAATTTTCAGGGTATTTTATTGCTATATTTTTACTCAAACATATCTAAAACTTCGTTCAATAATTCAGTTCTCCATTTCTCATTTTGATGATTTGTAGAAAAGGTTTTTATGGTTTCATATGCATTATCAACTTGATCACCTGATAGTTTTGATATTTTGTTAATGATGTTAAACGCTCCATGAGAAACTTCAAATCCTCCATGTAT
>CAUVGV010000078.1:0-10493 GCA_963551505.1 uncultured Kingella sp. | reverse complement strand
CTGAATTTGCTCGGGCACGATAATAGTTTTTGTAAACTGTTGAACATAGGGGATAAATTGCTTGGTTAAGCAAACATTGGCGGGCAGCTCGGTGCGTAGTTGGCAATCACGATGCGTGAACACAACAATGGAGTGAAATCGGTTTTCAGGCTGCCTAATCAGTTGCTCTAAGGCTTTGATGTGGGCGTAGTTTTGGTGCAAGGGGTTTGTGAACGGATATTTTTCGTAACGGGATTTGGTATGCCACCATGTTTTTTGCTGCTTTCCGCCAAAAATCCAGCCTTCATAATATTTGGCTTCTATCACAAACACGCCAAACGGCGACACGATGATGTTATCAATTTGCGTGGTTGCGCCATTGTGCGGGATGATGAGATTGTGAAAATAGTGATACTGACTGCGGTCTAATTTACTCAATACTTCCACTTTAATAATTTGCTCGCCTACTGCGCCTTTTTTAACATTGATATGGGTGCTATCAAACGGTTTCTTGTTTACCGTCAATGGTTGAGGTTTTTGGTGCGTAACCGTATTTTCAGGCTGCTTTTTATTGGCTGGTGATGGCTGTGGTCTTCGGCGTGTAACCGTATTTTCAGGCTGCCTTTTGTTGGCTAGCCGCTGTTGTTTGCGCCTGCGGCGTTGGGTCGTATGTTTAGGCGCATCTTCGCTGCTGACGGCTTGGATAGTCGCAAACAGCAAAACAATAAAAACAAGGGCGTAAGCAAATAATTCCATTTTCAGGCTGCCTTACCGCGCGCGATATTCTTGCAAGCGCAGCTTCTCCCCCGTTTCGGTTTTCACCCCTGTTTCCAAAACCGAACAGGCAGCGAGCAAGGCAATCAGCGTTAGAATGATGATTTTATTCATGTTTAGACGATATAAAAGGCAGCCTGAAAATCTACACAGGGCGTTTTCAGGCTGCCTTAGGGTTAGTTAATCAACTGGTGTTGCAACAGCTTTTTGCGTAGCGTGTTGCGATTTAAGCCGAGCATTTCGGCAGCTTTGGATTGGTTGCCGCCGCATTCGTGCATCACATACGCCAGCAGCGGTTTTTCCACTTGCACCAATACCATATCGTATACGCCGCAAGGGGTTTCGCCGTTTAGGTCGCGGAAGTATTGGGCGAGGTTCTGATGGATGCAGTCGGCAATATCGGGAGCGATGGGCATGATGTGAATTCGGATTAAGATTTAATGGCGTATTGTAAACGATTTTGCGCGCGCTTGGGGTTTCAGGCTGCCTTTGTGAATCGCCAAGCGGGCGACAAAGGCAGCCTGAAACGCTGTTTACTCTTCGTTTACGTTTTCGCTGGGGCGGGTTAAATCGTCCAAGGCTTCTTGCGCCAAGCGCGACACGGCTTCATTGCTGGTTTGCGCGGCGGCTTTGCGATACCACTCGGCGGCTTTGATGCTGCTGGGGGCAACGCCCTCGCCGTCGTGGTACATCGTGCCGAGTATGTATTGCGCTTCGGGGTAGCCTTGTTCGGCAAGCGGTTTCACTTTGGCAAACGCGGCTTCGGCGCGGCCTTCTTGCAAATCGGTGCTGGCTTGGCTCATGGTTTGCGCGTATTGAGCATTGTTGGCGGGCGCGGCGTTATCATCATCGGTAGGCGCGGCGTGGACAAATGCGGCGGATAGCATCAGGGCGAGGAATAGGGATTTTTTCATGGGGGTTTACTGTCTTTCAATCAGGATGGATGGTTTTCAGGCTGCCTTTGGGGTGTATTGATGCGCCACCAGAGGCAGCCTGAAACTTAAAATGGAGCGGCGACGGCTCGTCGCCAAATGCTGTGTTCAGCAGGGCTTTGGGTTGGAACAATATCGGTAAGCCTTTGATGCCTTATCGGCGGTAAGTTTATAGCTGTTCCGCATACTGTAAGGCTGCGATACAAAGGTTTCAGGCTGCCTTTGGGCTGTATTGATGCGCCTCGTCAAAGGCAGCCTGAAAACCTTTATTCGGAACAACAAAACAGTCGGGCATCGCACCCAACTGTTTCTGTTTCAGGTTGCCTATTGCATCGGGCAACGGATTACTTCCAATAACGCCACCACGGCATATCATCGGGCTTCCATTCTTGTTGCAAATAGGGGCTTTGTGGGAAGTTTTGTTGCAACACGCGCTTGGTGTCGTTGGCGGATTGCTCGTTGCCCATTTTGCCGTAGGTGTAAGCCATAATAGCCAGCGCTTCTTCCACAAAGCGCGTGTTTTGGAACTGCTTGATGACTTCTTGCGCGCGGTTGTTGGCGGCTAGGTAGGCACCGCGTTTGGCGTAGTATTTGGCGATGGCGATTTGATGCCCGCCCAAGGCATCCACCAGCTGTGCCATACGTTTGCGCGCGTCTTCGGCGTATTTGCTGCTGGGGTAGCGGGTAACCAATTCGTTGAACACGCGGTAGGCGCGGCGGTTGGCTTGCGGGTCGCGGTCGGACCAATCTTGCGAGGCGAGTTTGCGTAAAAACGATTGGTCTTCGTCAAACAATACCAATCCGCGCAGATACAAGGCGTAGTCCATATCAATGCTGGCGGGGTAGTTGTGCTCAAAGCGCGTGAGCAGGGCTAGGGCTTTGGCGGGTTCTTCGTTTTTGTAATGCGCGTAGGCAGAATCCAACAGCGATTGCTCGGTGTATCGCCCGGGGGCTTGGCGGGCGCGCAGCAATTCATAGAGCTTGTTGGCGTGCTCGTAGTTTTTGGCGTTGAGTTCGCTGCGGGCTTCGTTGTAAAGCTGGTCGTTTGACCAATTTTGCGCCGCAACGGTGTCGCTATCCAGTTTCACCTTTTTGGCTTTGTTTTTAGCCGAGCAGCCTGTTAGGGTAACGGCTAGGGCGATGAGTAGCAAAGATTTTTTCATAAAGATTATTCATCCTTGTTAATAAAAAGTTTTTTAGAACCTGTTCAAAATTTCTGCGTGAGCTGTCCGCTGATGCAGATTGGTTGCAGGGCAAGGCGCAAAACGCAGGTAATAGCGAGACTATTGTCAAGTTTTGCAACGCAGCCATGCAGCCAAGATGCGTTAGCGGCAGCCGCGCAGGGATTTTGAGCAGGTTCTCATACTGCCTTATCTTCGGCATCTTCCGCGCTGTCGGCATCCTCGCGGGTGCGCGGCTTAATCATGCGGCACACCAACAATCCGCCTTCATACAGCAAAATCATGGGAATCGCCAACATAATTTGCGACAACACATCAGGCGGCGTGAGCACAGCGGCAATAATAAACGCCGCCACAATCAGATAAGGGCGCGCGGCTTTCAGTTGCGCAAAGGTAATCACGCCCATGCGATAAAGCAAAACCACCACCACGGGGATTTCAAACGTCATGCCAAAGGCAACAAACATCCCCAACACAAACGACAGATATTTATCAATATCGGTTGCCATGGAAACGCCCGCGGGCGTCATGCCTGCGAAAAATTTGAATACCACGGGGAACACAAGAAAATAGCAAAACGCCATGCCTGCGGCAAACAAGATGAGGCTGGATAAAATCAGCGGCACAATCAGCCGTTTTTCGTGTTGATACAGCGCGGGGGCAACAAATGCCCAAATTTGATACAGCGTATTGGGCAGCGAAACCAAAAAAGCCGCCATCAGCGCCACTTTAATCGGCACAAAAAAAGGCGCAATCACATCGGTGGCAATCATGCTGGTAGTGGCGGGCAGCACCGCCATCAAAGGCTTGGCAACAAACGCATACAACGGCTGCGCAAACGGCACAATCGCAAAAAAGCACAACGCGATGCCCATTAATGCCCACACCAAGCGGCGGCGCAATTCCAGCAAATGTTCCACCAGCGGCTGCGCCTGCCCGCCAACTGGCTCGGTAACTTGGCTCATCGGCGGCTCCTTAATTTGGGTGTAGCGCGGTGGCGGGGGCGCATATCGCGTTTGCGCGCCATCGCTTGTTTACGCAAAGATTTGGCGTTAAGCGCGGCAATGGGCTGTTGCTGCGGCGTGTAGTCAAACGCGGGCTGCGCGTTTTCTTCTATGCCGAAATCGGCAGGGGTTTTCTGCTCGGGCAGCCGCTCCCATGCGGGGCGCGTGTCTTGCTGCGTTTGCTGGGCAAGCTCTTGCGTGTGCTGGGCGATGGTTTGCGTTTCTTGCTCAACCTGTTTGCCGAAATCGTGCAATTCTTGTTTCAAATCGGCAACGGTGCTGGTGAAATCTTGCTTCACTTTGCTTAATTCGGCGTATTCGCCGTTGGCTGCCAATTCTTGTTTGACACCTGCTGCCAAGCGTTGAATTTTGCCTACCCATTCGCCTGCTTTGCGCGCCACTTTGGGCAGGCGTTCTGGCCCTAATACCACTAGGGCGACCACGCCTGACAACAGCATTTCGGTGAAGCTAAAATCAAACATGATTAGGCTTGTTTATCGGTTTTTTGTTCAATCGCTTCTTCTTTTTTGCTGGCGGCTTCGGCTTCGCTGCTGCCTTTTTCTAAGCCTTCTTTAAAGTCGTGGACTGCGCCGCCTAGGTCTTTGCCAACGTTGCGCAGTTTTTTGGTGCCGAATACGAGTACGACAATCGCCAATACGATAAGCCAATGCCAGATTGAGGTTAATCCCATGATTGAGTTCCTTGTGAAAGTTTGGGGTTGGTGAAAAGGGTTAGGCAGCCTGAAAAGCGGCTGCGCGGGTATTTGGTTTTCAGGCTGCCTGATGAGGCTCGCGCTTGATGAGCTTGGTCCAGTTGTAATAGCCGTAGAGCGAGTTGCACAGGTAGGCGCCGTACATCAGATACATGGCGGGGGTTTCTGCCCACAGCACGATGGAGAGGATGTTGAGCGCTATCCACAGCAGCCATTGTTCGCGGTAGCGCAAAATCATCATGGCTTGGGCAACGAAGGTAATCACGGTGGTTGCGCCGTCCAGCCCTGTTGAGCTGCCGCCTGCGGCGCGTAGGGCTTGGATGAAGCCGAATGTGCCGATGCCGATAATGGCGAGCATGATTGCCCAGCCTTGGGGCGTGAGCGCTTTGGCGACGACGGTTTCGCCGTCCGTATCGTGGGTGGTGTGGCTTTTCCACATGAAATAGCCGATAAATTGCGAGGGCAGATAGATATACAGCACGGAATTCATTTCGCCGATAAAGTTGGCGCGCCATGCGACGTAGAAATAAGTGTAGGCGAAAATCAAGCCGAAAAAGTAGTTGCTGATTTTGCCTTTGCTCACCAGCACCACGCAGATAATGCCTGCGATGCCTGAAATCATCCCGAGTATGCTGGTGGGGTCTTGCACATAGGCATACACTTGGGCGGCGATAAAGGCGAGCAGCCAGATGACTTCAAAGGGCTTCCAGCCGCTGAGTTCTTCTTTGATGAACTGGATGTATTTCTCTTGCGTTGCCATTTTGCTGCTCCTTTGTAGAGGGATGAAATGGTTTTCAGGCTGCTTGTTGTTATTGTGGATTGCCGAGGATATGGATGTGCAGATGGAAGACTTCTTGCCCGCCGCCTTTGCCTGTGTTGATTTGGGTTTTGAAGCCGTGGCTTAACCCTGCTTGTTGGGCGATTTGCGGCACGCGCAGCATCATTTTGCCTAATAGTTCTTGGTGTTGGGGCTGGGCGTGGGCGAGCGAATCAAAATGGGTTTTGGGGATGAGCAGCAGATGCACGGGGGCGGCGGGGTGGATGTCTTTGAAGCAGAGCATTTCGTCGTCTTCATATACGATGCTGCTGGGGATTTGTTTGGCGGCGATTTTGCAGAAGAGGCAATCGGTCATGGTTTTTCCTTTATGGCTTTTCAGGCTGCCTGAAAAAGGTGGCATTTTAATAGAGTTTAGTCTTTTGGGCGAGATGCTTTTTCGGCTAATCCCGACAAGCCTTGGCGGCGGGCGAGTTCGGCGAGCACATCGTCGATGCTGAGGTTGTGGTGGGCGAGCAGGATGATGCTGTGAAACCAGAGGTCGGCGATTTCGTACACGATGTGCTGGTCTTTGCCGTCTTTGCTTGCCATCAGCACTTCGCCTGCTTCTTCGATGACTTTTTTGAGGATTTTGTCTTGCCCATGGTGCAGCAGTTGGGCGGTGTAGGATGTTTCGGGGCTGGCGGTTTTGCGCTCGTTGATGGTGGCTTGCAGTTGGGCTAGGGTGGATTGGGGCATGGTGGTTTCCTTTGGGTTGGGGATGATGGGGCAGCCTGAAAAGGGGTTTTTGGCTACGCTGAACGGCGTTTCAGGCTGCCTATGGGTTTTTGCCGTAGATTTGCTGTTCGTCTTTGATAACGGGGTCTTGGGTTTGCCAGTTGTTGTTTTGCCATTGGCGGTAAAAGCAGCTTTCGCGCCCTGTGTGGCAGGCGATGCCGCCGTTTTGTTGGATTTGCAGCAGGATGGCATCGCCGTCGCAGTCGGTGCGGATGGCGAGCACGCGCTGGGTGTGCCCTGATGCTTCGCCTTTTTTCCATTGTTGTTGGCGGCTGCGGCTGTAATAGTGGGCATAGCCTGTTTGGATGGTTTGTTGCAGGGCTTCTGGGTTCATGTAGGCAACCATCAGCACGCGCCCTGTTTGGGCGTCTTGGGCGATGGCGACGATTAGGTTGTTGTCGTCCCATTTTAGGTTTTGGAGGGCGGTGGGGATGGCTTGTAGCATGGTGTTTCTCGTTTTCAGGCTGCCTTAGGCGGCGGCGTTGGCAGGTTTATTGTTTACGCGCTGATTTCGCATGCGCCAATGTGTTGAATGTTGTTGGCGGGACTGGATGCGGCGCTGGGTGGCGTGGCGCGGGCGGTGCTGTAACACGAGAAGGCGGAGAGGGAATTTTTGGGCGATCCTTCTATGATTTTGTCGCTGTACACCATGTAGGCGAAGGCTTTGCGTTTGGGGTCGTAGTAGCGGACGATTTGTAGGCTTTTGAAGGCGAAGCTGGCGTTGCGTTTAAACACTTGGCGCGGTTTGCTGACGGCGTTTTCGCTGTATGCGATGCTGGGCGCGGTTTGCACGCAGGAAACGCTGGCATCGGATGCATCTTCTTCTAGGTTGACGGTTTCTTTGATGCCGCCTTTTTTGGCGTAGGATAAAAAACAGGAAACGCCACGCACGTCGGGGTCGTCAAAGGCTTCGATTTCTATGCGGTCGTTTTTGCCCAGCAGGTTGAACACGGTGGAGGCTTCGCCGATTTTATCGGTGTTTTTGCCGCAAGCGGTGAGCAGGGCTAGGGTGGTAAGCAGGATGATTTTGCGCATGGGGTTGTTCCTTGTGGTGGTTTCAGGCTGCCTTTGGGGGATGGGGTTGAGGCAGCCTGAAAAGGGGTTGATGGGGTTAAAACAGGTCGCTAATCAGCAACACGGGCATCATCACCATGCCGCTGGTGATGTCGGCGGCGAGGGCAAGCGGGGTGAACAGAACGTTGCGGGTGAGCTTGCGGCGACTGATGCTGACTTTTTGTTGTTCAAACACAAGCTCGGCGGGGATGGGCTGGGGCAGCGTGTGGCTGGTGCTGTTGCTGGGCGGGGTGTGATACACGGTGCCTGTGGTGGCGATGCATTTGCGGTAGTGGTTGGGCGTGGCTTGGGGTTGGAATTTGAGTTGGGCTAGGGTGGTTTGTTCGCTTGGCTCTGTTGGGTTGCTTTGGGCGATGTAGTCTAGGCAGAAGTTGCTGATAAAGTGGTTTTGGTCGGTAATCAGGATGCGTAGGTTGGGCTGGGGGATGCCGCTGTATGGTTGGGTGATGCGGTAGGGCTGGGGCAGCGGGGCGCGCAAGGTGGCGGCGAGGTCTTGCGACACGCGGGGATGGATGGCGTACCAATAGTGTTCGCCTTGCAGGATAAGGCTGCCTGAAAGCTGGGGGTTGGCGTGGCGGGGGATTTGGCTGATGGCGTGGATGGTGTCGCTTTGGGTGCGGGTGATCTGGCGTTGGGTTTGGATGGCGCGGTCGGCATCGTATATGCCGCCGTTCCACAGCACGGAGGTGCAGGCGGTTTGGGCGAGCAGAAACGGGATAAGGAATGGGCGGGGCATGGGGAGATGGGCTGTTTACGGGGTTACAAAATTATGGGTTTACAAATAGGCGTTTCAGGCTGCCTATTGGTGTGCATTATCAGGAAGTAGTCGGGAGGCAGCCTGAAAATGGGTTGAGCATTGCTAATGGCGTGGGTTGTTGAGATGGCGGGTGATATGTTTTCAGGCTGCCTTATGTTTCGCGCCATCAGAGGCAGCCTGAAAACAAGTTCACCCGTTTAAAGCGAAAACCAAACCTACAACCGCACTTCAACCCCCGCCTGCTGCATCGCCAGCTTGGCTTCGCGGATGCTCACCTCGCCAAAGTGAAAAATACTCGCCGCCAGCACCGCATCCGCCCCGCCCTGCAACACACCCTCCACCAAATGCTGCACCTTGCCCACGCCGCCCGATGCAATCACGGGCACGTCCACCGCGTCCGACACCGCGCGGGTGAGCGGCAGGTTAAAACCGATTTTGGTGCCGTCCCTGTCCATGGAAGTCAAAAGGATTTCGCCCGCGCCGCGCCGCTGCATTTCGCGCGCCCAGTCCAGCGCGTCCAAGCCCGTGTCGTTGCGCCCGCCGTGGGTGAACACGTGCCATCGGCTGTTGTCCTCGTTTACCGCCTTGGCATCAATCGCCACCACAATCGCCTGCGAACCAAAAAACGCCGCCGCCTCGCTCACCAAATCAGGGTTAGCAACCGCCGCCGTGTTGATGCTCACCTTGTCCGCGCCCGCATTGAGCAAGCGGCGAATATCCGCCACGCTGCGCACGCCGCCGCCCACCGTGAGCGGGATGAACACGCGGCCGGCAACGTCTTCAATCACATTTAAAATCGTGTCGCGGTTGTCGCTGCTGGCGGTGATGTCTAGGAACGTGAGTTCGTCCGCGCCCTCGTCGTTGTAGCGTTGCGCCACATCCACAGGGTTGCCCGCATCGCGCAAGCCCACAAAGTTCACGCCTTTCACCACGCGCCCGTTGTCCACGTCCAAACACGGGATGATTCGTTTTGCTAGTGCCATCTTGTTCTATGCCTGTTGTTCTAATAATTGTTTTTCACGTTTTCAGGCTGCCTCTAATCCATAGGCAGCCTGAAAACCATACATCAGCGCAAATAATTCCTCGGATTCACCGCCTTGCCATGCTCGCGCACTTCAAAATGCAGCAAGCCCTCGCCAGACTGAAAACCGCCGCTCATCGTGGCAATCTGCTGCCCCGCCTCCACCCGCGCATTGTTGCCCACCAGCACGCCCGCATTGTTGCTATACGCCGTAAACAGCGCCGCATTGTGGCGGATTAAAATCAAATTCGGATAACCGCGCACCTCCGTGCCAATATAAACCACCTGCCCCGCAGCCGCCGCCAACACAGGCGCGCCCGCCTCGCTCGCAATGTCCACCCCGCGATTGCCACCGCCAAACTCGCGCACAATCCGCCCGTTGGCAGCAGGCATCTGCAACGCAATCGGCGGCACAGCAGGCGCAGGCGCGTAAACGCCCGAGCGGGCAGACGAAGCCTCGCGCCCCACGCGTAACTTCTGCCCCACCGCCACCCGGTCGCCACGCAGATTGTTCCAGCTTTTCAACTGGTTCACGCTCACGCCAAAGCGCAAGCCGATGCGATACAGATTATCGCCCGCTTTCACGCAATAAAAACCCTTGGCAGGGCTGCACCGCGTGCCCTGCGATGTGCCGCTGCCCGAACACGCCGCCAAGCACAACGCCGCGCCCCAACAAATCCATAAACGAATAGCGATTTTCATAAAACAACCCACAAGGCAGCCTGAAACCGCCGATTATAACAGCATCGCGCCCAGCCCCGCACTTAACCGCATTTTACAAGCGCAAAACTTGTATAATCGCGCCCAGCCCCTATTTTCCGCCCATCGCAACCCTTCCCGAAAGACCACCATGCAATATCTCGGAATCGCCCTGCTTATCCTGATTTTCGCTGAAATCTTCTCCATCATCTTCATCACCAAACTCATCGGCGCACTGGCTGCCCTTTGCCTGATGATACTCGCCTTTATGTTCGGCTCGTTCCTGATGAAACGCAGCGCAGGGCTATCGCAACTGCTGCTCGCAGGCGGCATCTTGCGCACAGGCGGGCAAATCTCGCTCTACCAAATGCTCTACCCCATCCGCATCCCCGTCGCCGCCTTTTTGTTGATGCTACCCGGTTTTTTCTCCGACCTTATCGCCCTACTCCTGCTGCTCCCCTTTGGCAGCGCGCCCAGCCCAAACAGCCAACAGCAAAGCCCATTTAGCAACTACGACCCGTTCACCCAATCCCCGTTTACACGCGGCAGCGGCGATGACGGCGACATTATCGAAGGCGATTTTGTGGTGCGGGATGGCAAAGGGCAAAGGCAGCCTGAAAACAAACACCAGCCCGATTTAATTGAATACCAAAACAACGCCACAGAAAAATAGTTTTCAGGCTGCCTCATGCTTACCTGTTTACAAAGCATAAAGGCAGCCTGAAACCCACTTCACCTTCACACACAAGGAACTTCCCATGACCGAAACCGAATTTATCGCCCACAGCGAAGCCCTGTTCACCCACAT
>CAUVGV010000077.1:0-10579 GCA_963551505.1 uncultured Kingella sp. | reverse complement strand
CCTTGTGTGGGGGTTTTTTCTTTTTTCGGGGTGCTTTAATAGGGTTTTTCATGGGGCGCTGCGGGTGGGGGGGGTGGTTTGGGCTGGGGCGCAAAACGCTGCTGCAACAACGCGCCCGCATTGCTCACGCTTTCGGTTACATCGGCGCGGGTTTCGGCTAACGTCTTGTTGAGTGCGTGAAAAATCATCTGATGCACCGCTTGGCTGTCGCGAAAACGGATTTCCGTTTTGGTCGGATGCACGTTCACATCCACCATCTCAGGCGGCAAGTCCAAAAACAGCACAAACGCAGGCGTAATCTGGTTATGCAATACATCACGATACGCCTGTTTCACCGCGTGCAGCATCACCTTATCGCGCACAAAGCGATTGTTTACAAAGAAAAATTGCTTGTCGCTTTTGCCCTGCGCAAAGGTAGGTTTGGAGATAAAACCGCGCAACGCCATCTCGCCCGCGTAGCAATCAATCGGCAAGGATGCAGCCTGAAACGCCGCGCCCACAATCGCCGCCACGCGCTCGGGCAAGGGTTGCGCGGGGTAATCAAACACCGCTTTGCCGTTGTTTTTTAACGAGAACGCCACGGCGGGGTTCGCCAGAGCCAGTCGTTCCAGCATGGTGGCGCAATGCGCGTATTCGGTGTTTTCCGATTTCAAAAACTTGCGCCGCGCGGGCGTGTTGAAAAACAGCTCGGCGATTTCAATGGTGGTGCCGATTGGGTGCGCGGCGGCGGCAATCTCGCCCAACGCGCCATCCACCGCGCGGATTTGGTGCGCGTGGGCATTGTGTGCGGTGCGGCTGGTGAGCGTGAGCCGCGATACCGATGCGATGCTCGCCAGCCCTTCGCCGCGAAACCCCATGCTTTTAACGTGTTCCAAATCGGCTAAACTTTTGATTTTGCTGGTGGCATGGCGCGACAGCGCGAGCGGCAAATCGTCCGCTTCCATGCCGCAGCCGTTGTCGCACACGCGCAAAAGTTTGATGCCGCCGCCCGCGATTTCCACGCTGATTTGCGTTGCGCCCGCGTCTAGGCTGTTTTCCACGATTTCTTTGAGCGCGTTGGCGGGGCGTTCCACCACTTCGCCTGCGGCGATTTGGTTGATGAGATGGGAGGGGAGAAATTGGATGCTGGACATGGCGTTGATATGCGTTGGGATAAGGGGGCGGATTATAGCAAAGGCAGCCTGAAAGCCGATAAGGCAATGTTTCAGGCTGCTGTTGTCAATGGATTTTCAGGCTACCTTGGGGTGGTGTGTGGGTGGCTTGTTGAGATTGTGTAAACCAATAAAGCTCTGTTGGGCACATCATTGGGCGACAAGCCGTCGCCGCTCCATTTTAGGTTTCGGGCTGCCTCAAATCATCAAAGGCAGCCTGGAAAAGCAAAAACCGCTTGGTGTTGTGCCAAGCGATTTTTTTGCGGGATAGATTGATTTTCAGGCTGCCTCTGCCCGCACATTTTTGTAATTACACGAAATAAAATCTCACCCTTTTGCTGGTGCGTTCATTCTCTTGCTCGCCATTTTTTTCCTAACCTGCATCACTCCATAGCAAAAACACTATGATTTATAAACAAAAATCAATATTTGTCGCCAGCAAACATTAGTAAACTTAGTCTAACAAATTTTAACAAACCATCTTGACAGACTACATGTAACTACAATACATTACCCCGCGCGGCATCCTGCCGTTTTAATAATATCCAAAAGAAGAACCAAACCATGACTACAACCACGCCAACCCAACCGCGCGATGTCTATTTCTTTGGCACGTGCATCTTAGATATGTTTATGCCCCAAGCAGGCATGGATGCCATGACCCTGCTGGAATCTCTGGGCATCAACGTGCATTTCCCCATGGAACAAAGCTGCTGCGGGCAGCCTGCTTATACATCTGGGCACGAACAAGAAGCATTTAATGTTGCCAAAGCCCAGCTGGATTTATTCCCCGAAGATTGGCCCATTGTGGTGCCATCAGGCTCATGCGGCGGCATGATGAAGCTGCATTGGCCTGCCCTGTTTGCCGGCAGCGAATACGAAGCACGCGCCAAAGAATTGGCAGATCGCGTGGTGGAATTCACCCATTTTCTGCTCAACATCGGCTATCAGCCCGAAGACAAAGGCGAGCCGATTAAAGTTGCCGTGCACACCTCTTGCACCGCGCGCCGCGAAATGAACGTGCACCTTTCGGGCTGGAAGCTGATAGACAGCCTGAAAAACGTGGAGCGCGTGGTACACGACCACGAAAGCGAATGCTGCGGCTTCGGCGGCACGTTCTCGGTGAAACACGCCGACATTTCAGGCGCAATGGTGAGCGACAAAGTCGCCGCGCTCAAAGAAACCGAAGCGGTGGAAATTGTGAGCGCGGATGCAGGCTGCATGATGAACATCGGCGGCAAAATTGAAAAAGACGAGCCCAATATGCCGCGCCCCAAACACATTTCCACCTTCTTGCTAGAACGCACGGGGGTGAAAGCATGAACGCACGCGAAAACATCTTAGCCAAGCTGCGCCAAGCCAACGCCTATCCGATGGCAGAGCCGCAAACCCATGATTATTACCAAGAAATGTCGCCCACATGGGACAACGAAGTGGAACGCCTGAAACATTGGGCGAAAACCATGCGCGCGGTGAAAACCGAAATTTTTTGGGTGCGCGAAAGCGATTGGGAAAAAACACTGGTTGCAGTCGCCCAGCAAAAAGGGCTGAAAAATATGCTGCTCTCGCCGCAAACCGCGCACGGCAAACGCGCCCAAACCGCGTTGGCGCAAGCAGGTTTCGCCACGCGCGGCTTTGAGCAAAAAATTGACGACTGGAAAGACGATTTTTTTGCCAACGTGGACGCGGGTTTTACCGCTTCGCTGTGTGGCATCGCGCATACGGGCACAGTGATGCTGGTTTCTTCGGTGGACGAGCCGCGCAGCCAAAGCCTTGTTCCCCCTGTGCATTTTTGCTTGTTTGACACCCGCAAACTGTACGACACGTTCTACGCCGCGCTCACGGGCGAAAACTTGGTTGAGGCGATGCCCACTAACATTATTCTGATTTCAGGCCCGTCCAAAACCGCCGACATTCAGCTCACATTGGCGTTTGGCGCGCACGGGCCGCGCGATTTGGTGGTGCTGGCGGTGTTGCCTGAACACATCAACCCTGCCGATTTGGAGGAACAAGCATGACCACGCAAGTAATCAAAATCCACCCCCGCCCCGAAACCTTCAAGCAAAACACCGAAGCCGCGCTTGCCGATAAACCGCTGCGCAAAAGCCTGCGTACTGCTATGGATATGCTGATGACCAAGCGCAAACTGGTGTTGTCGGACGAAGAAGAATTGCAAATGCTGCGCACGCTGTGCGAGCACGTTCGCCAACACGCGCTGTCCAAACTGCCCGATTTGCTGGTGCAGCTGGAAGACAATCTCACCCGCCTTGGCGTGCGCGTGCATTGGGCGGAAACCGTGGAAGAAGCGCAACAAATCATCTACGGCATCATGGAAACGCACAAAGCCAAGCTGATGGTGAAAGGCAAATCCATGGTGAGCGAAGAGATTGAACTCAACCACCATTTGGAAAGCAAAGGCATGCGCGCGGTGGAAAGCGATTTGGGCGAATTTATCGTGCAAATGGCGGGCGAAAAGCCCACCCATATTGTGATGCCCGCCATTCACAAAACCAAAGAGCAAGTGAGCCAGCTTTTCCACGACAATTTGGGCACAGAGCTGACTGACGATGTGGACAAGCTCACAGGCTTTGCTCGCCAAGCCCTGCGCGATATTTATCGCACCGCCGATGTGGGGCTGAGCGGCGTGAACTTTGCTGTTGCCGAAACAGGCACGCTGTGTTTGGTGGAAAACGAGGGCAATGGTCGCCTTTCCACCACCGTGCCGCCCGTGCACATCGCGATTACAGGCATTGAAAAAGTGGTCGCCAAGCTCACCGATGTTGTGCCGCTATACAGCCAACTGCCGCGCACCGCGATTGGGCAAAACATCACCACTTATTTCAACATGATTACCGGCCCGCGCCGTAGCGAAGAGCTGGACGGCCCGCAAGAAATGCACCTTGTGCTGCTGGACAACGGGCGCACGCAAGCCTACGGCGAAGAGCAAATGCGCCGCACCTTGCAATGTATCCGCTGCGGCGCGTGCATGAACCATTGCCCTGTGTACACCCGCGTGGGCGGCGCGGCATACGGTACAACTTATCCCGGCCCGATTGGCGAGATTATTTCGCCGCATTTGATGGGCTTGGAAAAAACGCGCGATTTGCCCACCGCTTGTACCATGTGCGGCGCATGCGTGGAAGTTTGCCCTGTGAAGATTCCGATTACCGAGCAGATGCAACGCCTGCGCCAAGAAGCGCAACGCTCGCCCACCGAGCAAGTAGCGTATCCGATTAAAGGGCAAGGCGCGTCATACAGCACAGGCGAGAGCATGGCTTGGCGCGTGTTCAGCGGCTCGTTTGGCAAGATTAAGGCGTATCGCACGCTGGGCTGGGCGGCAACCACGTTCCGCAGCCTAACACCGCCTTGGCAGCTAGGCTGGACGAAAAACCACGCGCCGATGCGCCCCGCGGCGAAAACGCTGCATCAGATGATGAAGGAAAAGAATGAGCGCAAAGTTTAAATGACCGCGCTAACACGTTGAGGCAGCCTGAAAACGGGACATACCGTTTTCAGGCTGCCTTATCCTTATTGTTTGCGGCAAAGATTGGCGGCGGCGTACTATGGCTTTTCAGGCTGCCTAATAGCTGCCCTGCCTTGCGGCAACCCCTTAGCCCGTTAGACGGCAGCCTGAAAACCCATCCGAACCTTTTGCAAACCTGTAAACCCATGGCGCATCCAAGGCTTGCCGGCATCTTTGCCAACCCGCAAAGCCCTATTGTATGCGCCATTTGGCCATCCGCCGTCGCCGCTCCATTGCCGATTTCAGGCTGCCGCAAAGCATCAAGGCAGCCTGAAACGCGGTTTCTCGGTTTCAGGCTGCCTTTGGGTGTCGGAATAGGCGTTATCGCGGTTTACAAAGTCGCATTCAACGCTTGGTCCAAATCGGCATAAATGTCGTCCACGTCTTCGATGCCGATGGATAGGCGCAGCAAGCCGACTTTAATCCCCAAGCCGATTTTTACATCGTGCGCCATGCCGCTATGCGATTGCGAGTAGCAATGGTTCACCAAACATTCCACGCCGCCCAAGCTGGATGCCAGCGTGAACAGTTTGCTGTGCGCGATAAATCGGTTCACGGCTTCGCGCGTGTCGTTTTTCAAATAAATGGTTACCACGCCGCCAAAGCCGCGCATTTGCCGTTTGGCTAATTGGTGATGCTCGTGGCTGGGCAAGCCAGGGTAGAACACTTTTTCAATGGCGGGGTGGCGGCACAGTTTTTCGGCGATGATTTGGGCGTTTTCCAAATGCTGCTTCATGCGCACGGCAAGCGTTTTGATGCCGCGCAACACCAGCCAGCAATCCATCGGCCCTGCCACGCCGCCTGTTTCCACCATCATGTTGTGCAGCGGTTTGGCGAGTTTGTCGTCTTTGACCACGGCAACGCCCATCAACACATCCGAATGCCCGCAGAGGTATTTGGTGGCGGAATGGAACACGATGTCGCAGCCCAAATCCAGCGGGGTTTGGCAATAGGGCGTAGCGAAGGTGTTGTCGATGCCCACGATTGCGCCGTGGGCTTTGGCTTTTTGCGCCAGCAGTTCAATGTCCACCAAGCGCAGCAGCGGGTTGGACGGGGTTTCCAGCCACAGCAGTTCGACTTGATGCACAGCAAGGATGCGGTCTAGGTTTTCAGGCTGCGTTAAGTCAGCAAAGATGACGTTCACGCCCCATTTGGCGTACACATTGGTGAGCAAATCGTAGCTGCCGCCGTAGATGTCGGACACGGCAACGATGGTGTCGCCCTGTTGCAAATAGGTGCGGAAAATGCAGTCTATCGCCGCCATGCCGCTGGCAAAGGCAAAGCCGTGGGTGCCGTGTTCCAGCGCGGCAACGGTGTCTTCCAAAATTTTGCGCGTGGGGTTGGCGAGGCGCGAATAGCGAAAGGGGATGTTTTCGCCCAGCTCGTGCATGGCGAACATGCTGTTTTGGTATAGGGGCGGCATCAGGGCGCGGTTATGCTCATCGGGGTTGTAGGCGGAATGGATGGTTTGGGTGGCGAATTTCATGGCGATTCCTTTGTGGTGGGAGATGGGTTTTCAGGCTGCCGAAAAAAGGGAAAATCAAAGGTGGCGATTGTATTTCAAAACAGGGCATAGTGATATACTTGCGCCGCTTTTGGGCAGCCTGAAACCGCTGTTGCAGCCTGACCGTTATTTCAGGCTGCCGCAGGGTTCAGCCGCCCGCCTTGCCAAACCAATTTTAAAATTGCCTACACCCATCAAGGATACTTCAATGACCCCCATGCCCGATGTGCAAAGCACCCCCGATGTGCGCAACATCCCCATCAACCAAGTCGGCATCAAAGACCTACGCTTCCCCATCCGCATCCACAGCCAAGCGGGCGAACAAGCCACCGTTGCCCGCATCAGCATGACCGTATCGCTGCCCGCCGAGCAAAAAGGCACGCACATGTCGCGCTTTGTCGCGCTGATGGAAGAACACCGCGCCGCGTTCAATTTCGCCACGCTTGAAGCCCTTACCCGCAATATGCTCACGCGGCTAGAAGCCAGCGCGGGCAAAATCAGCATCGCCTTTCCCTTTTTCCGCCAAAAAGCTGCGCCCGTTTCAGGCTGCCTCTCGCTGCTGGATTACGACGTAACCCTTATCGGCGAAATGCGCGAACACGCCTTTATAGGCAGCCTGAAAATCGTCGTCCCCGTAACCAGCCTATGCCCCTGCTCCAAAGAAATCTCTGACTACGGCGCGCACAACCAACGCTCGCACGTTACCCTAACCCTACGCTGCCGCGAAGCCGTCGCCATCGAAGAAGCAATCGACTGGGTGGAAAACCAAGCCTCCTGCCAGCTTTATGGTTTGCTCAAACGCCCCGATGAGAAATTTGTAACCGAACACGCCTACGAAAACCCCAAATTTGTGGAAGACATGGTGCGCGACATCGCCACCGTGCTCAAACAAGACCCGCGCATCGCCGCGTTTACCGTGGAAAGCGAAAACTTTGAATCCATCCACAACCATTCGGCTTACGCGTTGGTGTCGTATCCTTAACACCGCGCCGCGTGTTTTGCACTTTGTGGCAGCCTGAAAACATAATCGGCAGCCTGAAAACCTGTCCACCGTGTTTTTACTTCGCCACAACGCGCCAACTCGTTTTCAGGCTGCCTTCAATACCAAAATGCCAACGCAAAACAAAACGAGTGCCAATCATCGCACTCGTTTTTTTACTGCCCACCACGCCTATTTTACGCGCCCTACTGTCAAATCGTTCGGGTCAAAAATGCGCTCAATAATGTCTTCATCTTCGGGCGACAATTCATCGCGCAGCGTATAAATCGCGTCAATTTGCGCGCTGCAATATAAACGCTTGGCAGGGCTTGTCTTTCGCGCGTTCGGCTGCACGGGCATTTACCTGCCGATGAATGGCATCATCTAACAAATCCAACGCGACTTCATAGTTGATGCCCGGGATGGTTTCTTTTTGCATGGTTTTCTCCTGATTTTTGGGTTAATGGATGAACTGTTTTACTGCCAACTGTTTTACCGCCGATTAGCGTAGCCACATCATAACACGGCAGCCTGAAAGCCCACCACACCCAACCATTTTGCAACACCGCTGCGCGTTTTCAGGCTGCCGATTTGCCAAGCCGAGCGCGTCTCGTTATATTCCCCACTTTCTCCACTTCAAAAGGACGCATCATGAAATTCAAATACATCGCCGCCGCCCTATTGCTCACCAGCAGCCTCGCCGCCACCGCCGAACCCCAACGCATCGCCACCGACGACGAACAAAACGCCATCCGCATGGCAAAACGCATTTCCCACGGCGGCAGAATCGTATCCACCGATAAAGACTGGTTCAACTGGGATGTCAATATTTTGAGCGGCTGCACCTATTACCGCATAGAAGTCTCCCATTCCACAGGGCAAGTATCAGGCTTCAAAAAAGAAAAACTGTGCGGCAACCCCGAAGCCCTGCGCGAATTGCGCGCCAAGGCCGCCGAATTTCAACGCACCACCAACTATTAAGGAACCCGCATGACCTACCCCGCCTGCCCGCAATGCCAATCTAATTTCACCTACCACGACGGCAGCCAGCTCGTTTGCCCCGAATGCGCCCACGAATGGCAAGAAGGCGAAAGCCCTGCTGCCGATGAAAGCGAAATCGTAAAAGATGCCCACGGCGCGGTTTTGCAAGACGGCGATAGCGTGGTGCTGATTAAAGATTTGAAAGTGAAAGGCAGCAGCCAAGTCATTAAGCAAGGCACCAAAGTGAAAGGCATTCGCTTGCAAGAAGGCGACCACAACATCGGTTGCAAAATTGATGGCACACCGATGAATTTGAAATCGGAATTTGTGAAAAAGGCGTAAAGCGTTTTCAAGCTGCCTAAGAATGCGCAGGCAGCCTGAAAATGCGTATCGCCGCAACGATAAAGGCAGCCTGAAAACGCACCAAACGGTTTTCAGGCTGCCTTTGGCATGGGCGGCTGCCCATTGCACTGCGCTTTTTAACACGCAAAACCCGCCGTCTTTTTGAGAGGCGCAGGCTCGTTTGCAGGTTTCAGGCTGCCCTCATCACCACAAATCGCCACAACCGCTTACAATCCATTACAATCCAACCTTTCCATCCGCACAACCACACCATGAATATTCTGACGCAAGCGGCATCCTTTATCGTGAGCCGCAGCATTTTTTTACTCGTCTCCTTTTTAACAGGCATCCGCGCCAAATTTGAGGGCGACATCGCCTTTACCCCCGAGCACAAAGTCTATTTTGCCAACCACAATAGCCACGCCGATTTCATTATGGTGCAGCTTGCCCTGCCCAAACGCTGGCGCAAAGCCGCCCGACCCGTGGCAGGCGCGGATTATTGGCTTAAAGGCGCGTTTCGCCGCTTTGTGAGCAAACATGTGTTCAACAGCCTGCTGATTATGCGCAACGGCAACGACCCCAAAGCCATCACCCAGCAAATGTCGGATGTGCTCGCCACCCAATCCTCGCTCATCATTTTCCCCGAGGGCACGCGCAACACCGACGACAACACGCTGCTGCTGCCCTTTAAAAGCGGCATCTACCACCTTGCCCGCAGCAACCCCGATGTGGGCTTTGTGCCGATTTGGATTAACAACATCAACCGCGTGCTGCCGAAAAACCAAGTCGTCCCCGTGCCGATTTTGTGCGATGTGATGATAGGCGAGCCGCTGTATTTGCAAGTGGACGAAGACAAAGAAGCCTTTTTGCAACGCGCCCGCCAAGCCATGCTCGCGCTGGTGCCGCCCGCCAAAATCGCCGAATACGCGGAGCAAGCATGATGAACACCGCTTTTTATCTGCCCGCTTTGGTTGGCATCGTGTTTTTTGGCATTTTTTGCGTGTTGATTCTTGCTTCGCTGGCGGGCAAGTATTACGAGCGCAAGCAAGGCTTGGATGTGAGCAATATGGTGAAAGAATGGAACGCCCGCGTGGCTTCTTGGTGGGTGATTACCATCCTGCTGCTGGTAACGTTTTGGATTGGGCGCGGCGGCATGATTGCGTTGTTTGTTGCCGCCTCGTTTGCCACGCTGCGCGAATTTATCAGCCATGTGTATCGCCATCGCGCCGACCACCTGACCATCGCGCTGTGCTTCTATATTCTGCTGCCCTTGCAATACTATTTTGTGCTGACCAACTGGTTTAGCATGTTTACCGTGTTGATTCCCGTGTATGCCTTTTTGCTGCTGCCGATTATCAGCAATATGGCGGGCGACAACAGCCAGTTTTTTGACCGCACCGCCAAAATCCAATGGGGCGTGATGATTACCGTGTATTGCCTGTCGCACGTTCCCGCCTTGTTGAGCTTGGAAATCAAGGATTACAACTCGCCTAATATTGTGCTGCTGCTGTTTATGCTGATG
The DNA here is from genome assembly GCA_963551505.1 of uncultured Kingella sp. Taxonomy (GTDB): domain Bacteria; phylum Pseudomonadota; class Gammaproteobacteria; order Burkholderiales; family Neisseriaceae; genus Kingella_B. The sequence continues at coordinate 577 of CAUVGV010000077.1, read as the reverse complement.
GTGGTGCAAAGCGGCGATGTGTTTGCTTATTTGTGGCGACGTGCAGGCAGCAAAATCGCCCCGCCGCGCACGCTGCCCAGCGCGTATATCAGCGTGCCGCTTTCCACGCTGCTGGCGGCAAGCCTCTATTGGATTACGCCGTTTACCCCGTTTCAGGCTGCCTTAGCGGGCTTGATGATTAGCCTGATGGGCTTTTTTGGCAATGAAGTGATGCGCGCCATCAAACGCAGCCTCGGCATCCGCCATTGGGGGCACGCATACAGCACCCAAAGCGTGTTAGACCGGCTGGACAGCCTGTGTTTTGCCGCGCCCGTGTTTTTTCATGTGGTGCGGTATTATTGGACGTAGGCAGCCTGAAAACGCCTGCTATCCGTTTCAGACTGCCTCAGCCATAAGAGTAAGGCAGCCTGAAAAATAAAATGGCTTGTGTTCTGCCACGCAGTTTTTGACTGGATAGATTGGATTTCAGGCTGCCTTCCCCCCCAAAGGCAGCCTGAAACATTTTTTAGTAAAATACCCCCTTTTATTCACGACCCACCTCCAACCATGTCCCAACACCCCCACTACACCGAATCCA
>CAUVGV010000076.1:0-10631 GCA_963551505.1 uncultured Kingella sp. | reverse complement strand
ATGAAATATCTGCTTTGAAAAAAATTATTTAATTATTAAAATCTCATTGAGCATACTGTATTAGGCAGCCTGAAAACTATTTATCCACCTTAAAATAAGGAAATTTTCAAAATGCTAATCCAAGAAATCATCCGCAAAAAACGCGACAAACAAGTGTTGTCCAAAGAAGAAATCCAGTTCTACATCCAAGGCGTAACCGATGGCAGCATCAGCGAAGGGCAAATTGCCGCAATGTGCATGGCGATTTATTTCAACGATTTAAACCTAGACGAGCGCACCGCCTTAACCCTTGCCATGCGCGACAGCGGCGATAGCCTGAATTGGGACAAATACAACCTAAACGCCCCCACGCTGGACAAACATTCCACAGGCGGCGTGGGCGATGTGGTGTCGCTGATGCTGGCGCCCATGCTGGCTTCGTGCGGCGGCTTTGTGCCGATGATTGCAGGGCGCGGCTTGGGGCACACGGGCGGCACGCTGGACAAATTGGAAAGCATCAAAGGCTTTGATATTTTCCCCAGCCCGCAAAAAATGCAGGAAATGGTGAAACAAATCGGCTGCGTGATTGTGGGGCAAACAGGCAATCTTGCCCCCGCCGACCGCAAAATCTACGCCACGCGCGATGTAACCGCCACGGTGGAAAACCTGTCGCTGATTACCGCGTCTATTTTGTCTAAAAAGCTCGCCGAAGGCTTAACCAGCTTGGTGATGGACGTGAAAGTGGGCAATGGCGCGTTTATGCCCACTTATGAACTCTCGCGCGAGTTGGCGCAAAGCATCGCCCAAGTGGCGACCCATGCAGGCTGCCAAACCACCGCCTTGCTCACCGATATGAACGAAGTATTGGCTTCCAGCGCAGGCAACGCGGTGGAAGTGCGCGAAGCGGTGCGCTATTTGCGCGGCGAAGGCAGCCGCAACCCACGTTTGCACGAAATCACGCTGGCTTTGGGCGCAGAAGCCTTGGTAAACGGCAAACTCGCCGCCAGCCGCGAAGAGGCACGCGCCAAACTGCAAGCGGTGTTGGACAACGGCAAGGCGTATGAATTGTTTGAAAAAATGGTGGTGGCGCAAGGCGGCAGCACTGCATTTGAGCAACTGCCCAAAGCAGCGGTGGTGAAACCCGTGTTGGCGCAAGCGGCGGGCTATATCCAAAGCATGAACACGCGCGATATTGGCGTGGCGGTGATTAATCTTGGCGGCGGGCGGCGCGTTGCCAGCGATGCGATTGACCACAGCGTGGGCTTTGACCAAATCTTGCCGATTGGCGCGCGCGTGGAAGCCGATACGCCCATTGCGATGGTTCACGCCCAAGACGAAGCCGCATGGCAAGCCGCTGCGCAGGCGTATCGCAACGCTGTGAACATCGGCGAAACGCAGCCTGAAAACCGCCCTATGGTTTATGAAACCTTGGTGGGCTAATTGGGTGCGATAAGCTGCGCCATACTGTTTTCAGGCTGCCTATCATCAACCCATAGGCAGCCTGAAACATAAGCAACAGTAGTAGGGTGTGTGGCTGTGCCACGCACGCGGTTTGCCCATTTCTCATCTGAAACCTTTGCCAAACCTACAATTGATGGAGCATCGGCGGCTCGCCGACATTTTCCCCACCAGTAAAGCTCTGTTGAACACGCCATTTGGCGACGAGCCGTCGCCGCTCCATTTTAGGTTTCAGGCTGCCTATGTTTCCTTGATGCAGCCTGAAAACCCTCCCCACACCCCCCACCCACCATGCGCCTGATCCCCAAAAGCCTCGTCGCCCGCCTTATCCTAATTGTCATCACATGGCTCATTTTCGCCTTTATCGCCATCAGCATCACCATGCTGCTTTCATGGCGGCTAGAAGGCGGCGCGGCAGCCGTAAACGACACAGGCGGCTTGCGCTATCAAACCTACCGCCTGCGCCTCAATATTGATAACCCCGCCAAAGTGCAAAGCCTTATCCAAACCTTTGACCAAACCCTAATCCGCCTGCATTACAGCGACCCCACCCGCCCCCTGTTTCTGCCGCAAGACCGCACCATCGTGCAACACCTCAGCCTGCTGCACCAATATTGGGAACACCAAATCAAACCCCAATACCAAACCCCCAATCCCAACCTCGCCCTGCTGGATAACCACCTCATCCCCAACTTCGTATCCAGCGTAGACAACCTCACCCGCACCATAGAACACAACAACGCCCATTATGTGCAATGGCTGCGCGTGTTCCAAACCGCGCTGATGGTGCTGATTTTCGTGGTTTCAGGCATCACCATCATCCTGTTCAAAATCTGGATTATCCGCCCGCTCAAAAACCTAGAAACAGGCGTTGCCGCCATCCAAAACAACCAATTTGGCGAACACATCCCCGAAGACAATTCCACCGAATTTGCCATCGTGGACAACGGCTTCAACCGCATGAGTAGCCACCTTGCCCAACTTTATGGCAAGCTAGAACAGCAAGTTGCCGAAAAAACCCAAGACCTCGTACACAAAAACGACACCCTCAACACCCTATACACCGTCGCCCAAGAGCTCAACCAAACCCAAACCACCCAGCAAGCCGCGCAAACCTTTCTGCCGCACATCCTCGCGCTCACCCAAGCCCAAGCCGCCGAAGTCTCCATCCATAACAACCTTATCGCCAAGCAAACCCAAACGCAGCCTGAAACGCCCGATGGCAGCGCAAACTCGCCCGTATTCACCCATCGCTTTACCATCCGCGCCAACGAAACCCCGCTGGGCACGCTCACCCTATACTACAACCAAAGGCAGCCTGAAAACGCCGATAGCGAGCTGGTGCAAACCCTTACCCACCAACTCGCCCTCGCCATCAGCAACAACCAACTCGCCGAAGAAAGCCGCCAATACGCCGTATTGCAAGAGCGCAACACCATCGCCCAAGGCTTGCACGACAGCATCGCCCAATCACTCAGCTATCTCAACCTGCAAACCCAAATGCTAGAAAACGCATGGGCAAACCAAGAAACCCAAGCCGCCCAAGAAAACCTACAATCCATCAAAGCAGGCATCCAAGAATGCTACGACGACGTGCGCGAGCTGTTGCAAAACTTCCGCACCAAAATCACGCAAAAAAACATCAACGAAGCCATAGAAACCCTAGCCCAGCGCCTCGCCGAGCAAACCCACATCCAAGTGCACACCGAATGGCACGGCAACGGCGCACCGCTCACCCCCAGCCAGCAGCTGCAATTCATCTTTATCCTGCAAGAAAGCCTGTCTAACATCCGCAAACACGCCCAAGCGCAAAACGTAACCATCCGCATAGACAACCAACAAGACTACACCCTCACCATTACCGACGATGGCATCGGCTTCAACCCCCAAGCCGAGCGCACCACCGACCACATCGGGCTAAACATCATGCAAGAGCGCGCCCAACGCATCAACGCCACGCTCAGCATCCAATCCCAGCAAAACCACACCCAAATCCAACTTACCCTACCTGAAAAAGAGAGAAACCAACCATGAGCATCAACATCGCCCTTATCGACGACCACACCCTATTTCGCAGCGGCATCAAAGCCCTATTAAGCCGCCAAACCGAGTTCAACATTGTAGGCGAAGCCTCCGATGGATTCAGCGGCGTGAAGCTGGTGGAGCAAACCCAGCCCGATGTCGTGTTGCTTGATCTCAATATGCCGCAAATGAACGGACGCGACACGCTGGCGCAAATCCTATCCAGCCGCCCCGAGCAAAAAGTCATCATGCTCACCGTATCCGAAGACAGCGAAGACTTAACCGAATGCATCCGCCTAGGCGCGAGCGGCTTTTTGCTGAAAAACATCAACGCCAACTATCTGATTGAATCCATTAAAAAAGTGGTTAATGGCGACAACGCCTATTCCCCCGAAATGACCGCGCGACTGGTGCAATCGCTGATTCGCCCCGCCCAAGCCGAAAGCGCGTTAAGCCAGCTCACCCCCCGCGAGCTGGAAACGCTGGGGCATCTGGCGGCGGGATACAGCAACAAAATCATCGCCAAAAATCTCAACCGTGCCGAATCCACCATCAAAGTGCACGTGCAAAACATCCTGCGCAAGCTCAAACTAGACAGCCGCGTTCAGGCTGCCGTGTTTGCGATACAGCACAAAGTGCCACTGCCCGATTGCGCGAAGGAGGGCAATGGCGCGGCCGAGTAGGGCGGATAAAAACTCGTGTTCCCGTGCATCATTGAGGCAGCCTGAAAACGGAAAAATACGTTTCAGGCTGCCTTTAAGCGGGCGCGATAAAAGAGGCAGTCTGAAAAGCCATGCGCACCGTTTTTCAGGCTGCCTAATGGAGCGTCGGCGGCTCGCCGACATGGTGCTAACCAGCCAAGCTGATTTAAACAACATTCAGCAATCAGTTGTCGCCATGCCAAATATTGATTTTCAGGCTGCCTTTACGCCATACCCAAGGCAGCCTGAAATCCAAAATAGCGCGGCGACGGCTCGTCGCCAAATGGCAAAACACCTGAGGCAGCCTGAAAACGCAAAAAGGCAGCCTGAAAACCAATTCTCCCTTTTTAGCTGCGCAACTCCGCTTCGCTACGCAGGCTGCCTATCCCAAAAAAATCCCACCCCCAATCCCCCGCCATCCCCCACCAATTTCGGCTATAATCCTTTCTTTTTCCCAAAAAAATCCAGCCCTTAAACCTCGCAACACACAAAGCTCCACCCATGCCCCTCCTGTCTATTGAATTTGCCGTATTCTTATTGCTGTTTCTCCCGCTTTATTGGGCATTCGCCCGCAGCCCCAAATGGCAAAACATCCTATTACTTGCCGCCAGCGCAGGCTGGTTATACCGCGCCAATCCTCATTTTCTCGCCGCCGTAGTCGCCCTATCCCTTTGGGTGTATGGGATTGCCAGCCGACTCGTTATCCCGCAGCAAAAACACGGCAAACGCTGGCTCACGCTCGGCGTTTCAGGCTGCCTCTTGTTTCTCGCCGTGTTCAAATACTACGATTTCTTCCGCCCCTATCTGCAAAACTACCTCGGGCGAAGCGAAATCGTGGACATCCTGATGCCCATCGGCGTGTCGTATTACACCTTCCAATCCATCGCCTATTTGGTGGAAACCCACCGCGCCCTGCTGGTTAAGCCGTTCACATGGGCAAACCTACTGCTGCACCTGAGCTTTTTCCCCACCATCACATCGGGCCCGATTATCCGCGCCGTGCCGTATCAAAACAAAGTCGTCGGCATCGCCCAAGGCGCGCAAGCCCAAATCCAAACCACCGCCCCGCGCAGCATCCTGCGCCCCGCGCTTGCCGTGTGCCTGATTATGGCGGGCATCGCGCAAAAATGGTGGTTCGCAGGCAGCTTGGACGAAGGCTGGGTGTCGCCCGTGTTTGAAAATCCCGCACAATTTGACGGGTTCAGCATCCTCGCCGCCATCTATGGCTACACCTTCCAGCTTTTTTTTGACTTCGCGGGATACAGCGACCTCGTGATTGGCATCGCCATGCTGCTCGGTTTCAGGCTGCCTGAAAACTTTGCCGCCCCGCTGCGCGCGTTTAATCTGGTGGATTTTTGGAATCGCTGGCACATCAGCCTGTCCACTTGGATACGCGATTATGTTTACATTCCGCTGGGTGGCAGCCGCCAAAATTTCACCCGCACCCAAATCAATTTGTTGCTCGCCATGATGCTTTCAGGCATTTGGCACGGATATGGCTGGAATTTCCTGATTTGGGGCACGTTGCACGGCATCGCCCTTGTGTGGCTCAACATCGGCAAAAAACTGTTTCGCAACAAAAAACTCAGCGACATCAAAATCGGCAAAATCCCCATCGGCAAAGCGCTCGCCATTTTGATTACGTTTCACTTCGTGTGCTTCACGTTTGTGGTTTTCAACGCCCGCGATTTAGACAGCGCACGCCTGATGTTCCAAGCCCTGCTGTATAACAGCAAAGGCTGGGCAATTTCCGATTGGTACAACATCGGCTTAATCGCCGCATTTGCCCTGATGCTTGCCGCCTACCCGCTGCTTAGCAAGCTGTTCCAATACGCCGTATCCGCCTTAGAAAAACTCCCGCTTTGGCTTTGGTTTATCCCCATCACCCTAGCCCTGATGCTCATCATCACTTTCGCCCCATCAGGGTTGCCCAACTTTATTTACGCCAATTTCTAAGGCTCGCAGCATGAAAACCCAGCTCTCACTCATTTTCTCGTTCACGCTTGCTGCCGCGTGCGTAACTTGGTTCAGCCAAGATTCCATCAACGCCTATTGGCAACAAACCTACCACCAAACCAGCCCGTTGGAAGCCCTTGCCCCCTATGCCGAATGGACAACAGGCGCAAAATGGCAACACGCCGCCAACGAGCAATTAGGCAGCCTGAAAAACTGGATTGCCGCCCAAAACGAGCAACTGCCCGTCAACATTGCCGCCGCGCAAGAAGCCGCCCGCCTAGAAGCCGAAGCCCGCGCCGCCGCGCAACGCGAAGCCGCCCGTTTAGCCGCCCAACGCCAAGCCGAGCAAGCCCGCGCTGCCGCAGCCCAAGCCAAGCAAAGGCAGCCTGAAAAGCCCATCGCGCCACAAAAAGCTGTTTTGCGACAAGGAGATGTGGTATTCTTTACAGGCGATTCGCTGATGCAAGGCGTTGCCCCCTTTGTGCAACAAAGCCTCAAACAACAATACGGCATCGCCTCCATCAACCTCAGCAAACAAAGCACAGGGCTATCCTATCCCAACTTTTTTGACTGGCCGCTCACCATAGAGCAAACCTTCAAAGAAAACCCCAATATACGGCTGCTGGTGATGTTTCTTGGCGCGAACGACCCGTGGGATTTCCCCAACCCCAAAGGCGGCGCGTATTTAAAATTCCAATCGCCCGAATGGGAAGCCGAATACCTAAACCGCATCAATCGCATTTTGGACACTGCCAAGCAACACAACGCCCAAGTCATTTGGCTTGGCATGCCCTATATGAAAAAGAAAAAGCTAGACGAGCAAATGCGCTATTTAGACAACCTGTTTGCCGCGCATCTAAAAGACAAAGTATTTTGGATACCAACCGCAGGGCTATTGAGCAACGGCGGTGCCGAATACAGCGACTCGGTAGAAGTGGGCGGCAAAATTGTCCGCTATCGCAGCAAAGACGGCATCCACTTTTCCGTTGAAGGACAAAAACTACTCGCGCAAGCCATCATGCAAAAAATTGAGTTTGCGCAACCATAAGGATTGAACAACATGGACATAGCAAAAGTTATTCTCGTATTTGGCGGGCTAAGCCTAAACACCGCCATCCCATCCACCGCCCAAGCCGACAACACCCCCGCCGTAAGCAGCGCAGGCTTGCTGCAAAACTACGGCAATGCCAAACCGCAATGGGTAAAAAAATTGCGAAGCATTTCAGGCGCAAAAGACAACCGCAAATTCCGCATCGTGCAAATTGGCGATTCCCACACCGCAGGCGATTATTTCACCGACCAACTGCGCCAACGCCTGCAAAGCCGCTGGGGCAATGGCGGCATCGGCTGGATTTACCCCAGCGCAGTCAAAGGGCAACGCCAAGCGCTGCCGCGCTACAACAGCAACGGCTGGACAACGCTCACCAGCCGTGGCGCGCAAGCCGACTTCCCGCTCGGCGGTGTCATCGCCCAATCCACCACAGGCGGCGACCTTACCATCAACTCCACCGCGCAAGGCAGCGAAGGCACGCAAGACGTTGCCCTGTTTATCAAACCCGCCGCTTCCCACCAAACCCTCAGCATCAACGGGCAACACATCCCGATTGAAAACGCAGGCTGGCAAGTGCTCTACACCCAAGCCACGCTACCGCTATCCATCAGCAACGACGCCATGCCGTGGACTGTCGGCTTGGTGAACATTGAAAACCAACGCGCAGGCATCACGCTCTCCGCTATGGGCATCAACGGCGCGCAAATGAGCCAATGGGCAAAATGGCGGCAAAACTGGCTGGGCGATTTAGCCCAAACCCAAGCCGATTTGGTTATCCTTGCCTATGGCACCAACGAAGCCTTCAACGAAAAACTGGATATGCAGCAAACCGAGCAAACATGGCGCGGCTACATCCGGCAAATCAAACAAGCCTTGCCCAACGCAGGCATTTTGCTAATCGGCGCGCCCGAATCGCTGAAAACTAAAGCAGGCGATTGCGGCACACGCCCCGCCTATTTGGATGCCGTGCAATCCATGCAAATGCGCGTTGCCCAACAAGAGCAAACGCTGTATTGGTCGTGGCAAGACGCAATGGGCGGCGCGTGCAGCATGAAAGCGTGGTCGGAACAAGGCTTGGCGGCTAAGGATGGCGTGCATTTTTCCAAACTGGGCTATCAACAAGCCGCCGATGTGTTGGCGAATGATTTGATTGCTTTGGTGAAATAAGCCGCTGTGTGGTTTTAGCTTTGTTGAATGGCGTTTCAGGCTGCCTCTGTTGTGTGAACAAAGGCAGCCTGAAAACCATTTATGCGCATGGTTGGGTATATCTACCCCAATTTCTCCATCATCAATACATAGTCAACCTAAATTAAATTTGACAAAGCAAAAAAAAAAAACAATATACTCCCTTTACTGAACTTTTCACTTGAACGGAGTAATTACTATGAAAAAAATTGTTTTATCGGCTTTGGTTTTGGTAACGCTGGCAGCTTGCGGCAAAGGTGGGGCGGAGAAGTATGTGGGCTATTGGCAAGAGAAAGATGATAAATATGTTCGCATCGTAGAAATTAAAAAAGAAGGTGGGCAGTATTTTTTAGATAGAAATATTTTGTCAAAAGGTGAAAGGAAGCCGAAGCCCTATTTGCTTACCGAGAAAGATGGCGAATTAGTGCATAACAATGGCTTAACCGATGTGCCATTAAAATTATCGGATGATGGCAATTCATTGTTTGTGAGCAAGAATAGTTATCAAAAAATAGATGCTGCAACCAAAGATAAATTGGTTGCGCACGAAGAAAGTTGCCGCGAATTAGCCGATGAATATTTTGCAGAGGATAAACAAGCGCGTTCAGGCAAATCCATATTTAGCGATGAATACAAATCAGCCGAAGCAGCAATAAAGCAAAAATACAAAGCGCAGTTTGCGGAACTGCAAAAAGAGAGCAAATGCAACAATGTTCCTTTCTCTTTGGAACGCGATTAACACAACAAAAGGCAGCCTGAAAACCAATTTCAGGCTGCCTTTTAGCCATCCCATCCACGCCTACCCATCCACCTCCAACACCACAGGCAAATGATCCGAAGCCGCAAACTGGCTCACATGGCAAGCCCCTTTCAGGCTGCCTTTCACAAAAATATGGTCCAGCGACTGCTTGGGCTTCCAGCTCGGGTAAGTGGGCGAATTGGAAGTCAGCCACGCATAATCGTGGTCGGTGAGCAAACAAAGCTGCTCCGCATCGGGCGGGCAATTAAAATCCCCCATCAAACACACATTCTCAAACGCCGCCAATTTCTGCCGCACAAAACGAATCTGGCGAAACTGGTCCACCGCGCCCAAGCTCAAATGCACATTCGCCACCACCAACCGCCCCCGCGCCGTTTCCACCTCCGCCGCCAGCATCCCGCGCCCCTTAATCTTGCTGGGCAACGGCTCGTTCACCACCTCGCGCATCGGCAGCTTGCTCAAAATCAAATTGCCATGCCGCGACAGCTTGCCCACCACGCGATTGACCTGCCACACCGAATGCGAAAACGGCGTTTGCGCCAACAACTGCTGCGCTTGGCTGTGAAAACCATTGCGCAGCCCACCAAAATCGATCTCCTGCAAACACACCACATCAAAATCGCTGATAAAACGCGCAATATTCCCCAACACCTGCCGTTTTGCAGGACTAGGCAACACCTGCCGATGCAGTCGTAGCGCGTAGCTCAAATAGCTGGTAGAAGCAATCGCCGCCTGAATGTTGTAACTCAAAATCCGCATCGCATTCACCAGCTAAACGAGCGACCCACCATCCCCGCCGCCCCATGTTCATTACCATAACCCCGCGCGTAAGTGCCCGCGCAGCCCGAAAGTGTTGCTAACATCAAAATCAATAAAAACGCACGCATAACAGCAGCCTGAAATCCAAATACAAAAGTGCAATTTTACCCCATTAGCCCCGCCCAAAAACAGCCAAACCCCTTTATTAACAAGCAAAAATAAGCTAGAATCGCGCCCTTTGTTTACAACCCGAACTAGGAAAAAATCCAATGAAAACAGCACAAGAACTCCGCGCAGGCAACGTATTTATGATTGGCAACGACCCCATGGTCGTGCAAAAAACCGAATACATCAAAGGCGGACGCTCATCCGCCAAAGTATCCATGAAGCTGAAAAACCTGCTCACAGGCGCAAACAGCGAAACCATCGTGAAAGCAGACGACAAATTTGACGTGGTGGTATTAAGCCGCAAAAACTGCAAATACAGCTATTTCGCCGACCCCATGTATGTGTTTATGGACGACGAGTTCAACCAATACGAAATTGAAGCCGACAACATTGGCGATGCGCTCAAATTCATCGTGGATGGCATGGAAGACGACTGCGAAGTAACCTTCTACGAAGGCAACCCCATCTCCGTGGAACTGCCCACCATCATCGTGCGCGAAGTGGAATACACCGAGCCCGCTGTAAAAGGCGACACATCAGGCAAAGTGATGAAAACCGCACGCTTGGTTGGCGGCACCGAAATCCAAGTGAT
>CAUVGV010000075.1:0-10712 GCA_963551505.1 uncultured Kingella sp. | reverse complement strand
CGGCCTTTGGCGTTTTGGCGCACCCATTCCAATTCCTGCTTCATGGCTTTGACGCGGGCGGCTTCGGATTTGGCCTCGTTTTCTAAGCGTTTTTCTTTCTGCTCCAGCCAAGACGAGTAATTGCCTTTCCACGGGATACCGTGGCCTCGGTCAAGCTCCAAAATCCATTCGGCGGCGTTGTCCAAGAAATAACGGTCGTGGGTTACGGCGACAACTGTGCCGGGGAAGTGCACCAAAAATTGTTCTAACCATTCAACACTTTCCGCGTCCAAGTGGTTGGTCGGCTCGTCCAGCAGCAGCATATCGGGTTTGGACAGCAATAATTTGCACAGGGCGACGCGGCGTTTTTCACCGCCGGACAAATTGCCGATTTTTGCGTCCCAATCGGGCAGGCGCAGCGCATCGGCGGCGATTTCCAACTCGTGTTCCGCGCCGCCGCCCGTGCTGCTGCCCGCCGCGATGATGGCTTCCAAACGGCCTTGTTCTTCCGCCAGCGCGTCAAAATCGGCATCGGGGTTGGCGTATTCGGCATACACTTCTTCCAAGCGTTTTTGCGCGGCGGCCACTTCGCCCAAGCCGCTTTCCACTTCTTCGCGCACGGTTTTTTCAGGATCAAGCTCCGGCTCTTGCGGCAGATAGCCGATTTTGATGCCGCCCATCGGCACGGCTTCGCCTTCAAATTCTTTGTCCACGCCCGCCATAATGCGCAGCACGGTGGATTTGCCCGCGCCGTTCAGCCCTAAGAGACCGATTTTCGCGCCCGGAAAGAATGAAAGGGAAATGTCTTTGATGATGGTTTTTTGCGGCGGCACGACTTTGCTCACGCGCAGCATGGAATAGACGTATTGTTGGGACATGGGGGCTCCTTGTTGGGATGGTTGTTGGGAAAGGGGTTAGGCAGCCTGAAAAAGGAAAAGATATTTCAGGCTGCTTTGAGGGTTTTCTATTGGGGTGTTGGGTAGGCAGCCTGAAAAGGGGGGCGGACGGTTTTCAGGCTGCCTTTGGGCTTAATCCTGCTCGCTGTTATCGGGTTGATTATTTTTCAGTGCGTCAAACTTGGCTTTCATGGTGGGATTTTTGCGGGTGAGCTTTTTCACGGTTAAATCTTCGGCTTTGTCGTTGGCTAGGCGTAGATTTTTTTCTGCGCCGAGCAGGTTGTCTTTAATTTTTTCTAAATCTCTAATGGTTTTGTCAATGTGGTCAATGGCAGCCTGAAATTTCTCGCTGGCGATGCGGTAGTTGCGCCCAAATTTTTCGCGAAAGTCGTCTAGCTCGTTTTCAAAATTGGTGATGTCTATGTGTTGCTCGCGCATGGCGGCGGCTTCTTGCTTGTATTTTAAGGCGTTGAGCCCTGCGTTGCGCAGCAGGGAGATGATGGGGATGAAAAATTGCGGGCGGACAACGTACATTTTGGCGTAGGCGTGGGAGACATCGACAATGCCGCTGTTGTAAAGCTCGCTGTCGCTTTCTAAGAGGGAGACGAGTACGGCGTATTCGCAGTTTTTTTCGCGGCGGTCTTTGTCTAGCTCTTTGAAAAAGTGTTCGTTTTTCTTTTTGCTGGCGGTGGTATCGTTTTCGTTTTTCATTTCAAACATGATGGAGACGATTTCGTTGCCTGCGCCATCGTGTTCGCGGTAGATGTAGTCGCCTTTGCTGCCGCCGGCGGCATCGTTGTCTTTGCCAAATTGGGCTTGGGGAAAGGCGGCGGCGCGGATGCGGTTGAACTCGGTTTCGCAATGGGCTTCCAGGCTTTCGCCGACCATTTTGGTGGATTGGCGGGCTTTGAAGTCTTTGTAAAACGCGATTTCTTCGGTTTTTTGTTTGAGCTGGATTTCGTAGCGTTCGCGCAGGGCGTTTTGGGCGAGTTGGTTTTGGCTGTCGCGCAGTTGAAGCTGGGCGGTGAGTTCGGAGAGTTGGCGTTCTTTGGCGGCGAGGGCTTCGCGGATGGCGAGTTCGCGTTCTAATGCCATGCGTTGGGCGATGGCTTGGTTTTGCGTTTGCAGTTCGGTGATTTGGCGGGTTTTTTCAGCTAATTCGGTTTTCAGGCTGCCTGATAGGTTGGCGAGGGCGAGTTGGTTGTCTTTTTCGTGGTTGGCGAGTTGGTGGGCAAGCTCGGCGATTTGGGCTTCTTTTTGCGCGAGGGCTTGGCTGTATTGTTGCTGGTCTTGGGCTTGCTGGGCGGCGAGTTCGCTTTTGGCTTGCGCTTGGGCTTGGGCAAGGCGTTCATGCACTTCGGCTTGGAATTCTTGGGTGCGGACTTGGTTGAGGATGTCGGCGTAGCTAGCTTCGTTGATGGTGAAGGCGGTGTGGCAGTGGGGGCATTTGATTTCGTGCATTTTGGGGGTTGGGGGGAGTGGTTGGGAATGGGGGGATTTTAGCAGATGGGACGGGGGTTAGGCTGGCTTGGGTGGGTAAGCTATCTTTTGCCAGAGCAGGCGTTTCGCCGCCTACCACGAGCAGGGGCAAGCCCCTGCACCCCGTGTAGTATCAAGCGTTGGTTGTAGGGGTTCAGGCTGCCTTGATGGGGTATAGGCAGCCTGAAATGGGTTTGTTGGTGTAATCAACCATGCGGGTAAACGAACGGCAATGTCAGCGAGCCGCCGACGCTCCATTGTTATGCTTTTCAGGCTGCCTTTGGTGTGTAGTCAGGCGTGTAAACAGCGTGCGCAGCGAAGCTGCACACCCTACGGATATTGGGGCAGCCTGAAACGAAGTTTGGCGGAGTGTAGATAGATTTTCAGGCTGCCTTTGCTGGTCAACAAAGGCAGCCTGAAATTTGCTTTTACGCTAAACCCCCGCGCTATTTATCCCCCATTGCCATCAAGCTGGCGTTGCCGCCTGCGGCGGTGGTGTTCACGCTGCATGAGATTTCGTGATAAAGCTGCAAGGTGTTGAGCGTATCGCGGGCATCAATTAGGCGAACGATTGCGCCTTCTCGTGCGGCGAGCGCTTGCTTGGTGGCAATTGGCAACGCTTCTAGCGCGACAACGGCGTCTATGTCGGCGGATTGCTCGGGCGTGCCGTCCACGCGCAGGCAGCCGATTAGCTGGTTGGCGTAGGCGGCAAGTGGATGCTCGGGGCTTACGACAACGGTGCTGCCGATTGCGCCGATTTCGGCAAGCGCGGCGATGGCTTGGGCGAGTGTGCCGCCGTAGAGCCACACGGCGGCGGGGCTGCGCCATGTGAGGGTGCTGGTTTCGCCTGTGCAGCTGTGCAGCGCCATGCCGCTATAAACGAGGCTGAACACGCGGGCGGTGCCAAGTGTTTCGGCGATTTGGCGTTTTTCAGGCTGTGTGAGCGGCAGTTGCGCCAGTATATCTTGGATGGTGTAGAGCACGTCTTCGTAGGCATGACCTTGCTCGGTGGTGGGGGCAATCCAGTTTTTCAGGCTGCTGAGGCGTTGCAAATAGAACGGCCCGCCTGCTTTAGGCCCTGTGCCTGATAAGCCGTGTCCGCCGAAGGGTTGCACGCCAACAACTGCGCCCACGATGTTGCGGTTCACATACACATTGCCTGCTTCTATGCGGCTGCGGATTTGCGCGATGCGGCTGTCTATGCGGCTGTGGATGCCGTGGGTGAGCGCGTAGCCTGTGCGGTTGATGTGTTCAACCAGTTGGTCTAGCTCTTCGCTGCGATAGCGGACAACGTGTAGCACAGGGCCAAACACTTCGCGTTTGAGTTCGCTCAAATCGTTGAGTTCAAACAAAATGGGGGCGACAAATGTGCCGCGCTCGGCGGTTTCAGGCTGCATTTTGACTTCGTGATACGACTTCGCCACGCTTTTCATTTTTTCAATGTGGGCAAGTAGGTTGGCTTGGGCTTCGCTATCGATAACGGGCCCGATGTCGGTTTCTAGCAGCACGGGGTTGCCTACGTTTAATTCGTCCATCGCACCTTTAATCATGGCGAGGGTTTTGTCGGCGATGCTGTCTTGCAAACACAAAATGCGCAGCGCGGAGCAGCGTTGTCCTGCGCTGTCAAAGGCGGAGTTTATAACATCGGCGACCACTTGCTCGGGCAGGGCGGTACTGTCCACAATCATGGCGTTTTGCCCGCCTGTTTCGGCAATCAGCACGGGGTAGTCTTCGCGCTGGGCGAGGGTGCGGTTGATGAGCTGGGCGACTTCGGTTGAGCCTGTGAAAATCACGCCTGCGATGCGCGGGTCTTGGGTGAGGGCTGCGCCCACGTCGCCTGCGCCGAGCACGAGCTGCAAGGCTTCGGCGGGGATGCCTGCTTGGTGCATCAGTTGCACGGCATAGTGGGCGATTAGGCTGGTTTGCTCGGCGGGCTTGGCGACCACGGTGTTGCCTGCGGCCAGCGCGGCGACGGTTTCGCCCGTGAAGATGGCAAGCGGGAAGTTCCACGGGCTGATGGCAATCATCACGCCTTTGCCGCTGGCGTGGTTGGCGAGGGTGTGTTCGGCTTCGTGGGCGTAGTAGCGGCAGAAATCTACGGCTTCGCGCACTTCGGCGAGGGCGTTGGCAAGGGTTTTGCCTGCTTCGCGCACGGCGAGCATCATTAGCGTGGGGGTGTGTTGTTCCAGCAGGTCGGCAAAGCGTTTCAGGCTGCCTGCGCGTTCGGCGGCGGGGGTGGCGGCCCATTGGGTTTGCGCGGCAAGGGCGGCATCAATGGCGGCGGTGGCAGTTTGCGCGTTGGCAAAGGTTACGCTGCCGACAATGTCGCTGTGGTCGGCGGGGTTGCGCACGCTTTGGGTTTCGCCCTCAGCAACGGGCTTGCCGTTAATCAACGAGGTGGCGGCGTAGCTTTGGGCGCAGGCGGCTTTCAGGCTGCCTTCTAGGCTTTGCAGTTCTATTTCGTTGGCGAAATCTATGCCGCGCGAGTTTTTGCGGGCTTCGCCGTATAGGTTTTCAGGCTGCGGTAGGTGGCTGTTGGCTTGGATGCCGTCTTGTTCAATGGTTTCAAATGGGCTGCGGATGAGTTCATCAAGGCTGATGTGTTCATCCACAATTTGGCTCACAAATGATGTGTTCGCGCCGTTTTCCAGCAGGCGGCGCACCAAATAGGCGAGCAGGGTTTCGTGTGTGCCAACGGGGGCATACATACGGCAGCGTCTGCCTAGGTTTTGTTTGCCGACCACTTGGTCGTACAGCGTTTCGCCCATGCCGTATAGGCATTGGTGTTCAAAGTCTTTGCCTTGCCCCATTTGGTAGATGGCGGCAAGGGTGTAGGCGTTGTGGGTGGCAAATTGGGGGAAGATGGCATCTTGCGCATCCAGCAGCTTGCGGGCGCAGGCGAGATAGGAGATGTCGGTGTGGACTTTGCGCGTGTAAACAGGATAGCCGTTTAGCCCTTCTACTTGCGCCCATTTGATTTCGCTGTCCCAATACGCGCCTTTAACCAGCCGCACCATCAGGCGTTGCTTGTGTTGTCGCGCTAAATCAATCAGGTAGTCAATCACAAAGGGGCAGCGTTTTTGGTAGGCTTGCACCACCAAGCCGATGCCGTTGTAGCCTGCTAAATCGGGGTCGGCAACCAGCGCGGCAACGAGGTCTAGCGAGAGTTCTAGGCGGTTGGCTTCTTCGGCATCAATGTTGAGCCCGATGTCGTATTGTTTGGCGAGTACGAATAATTGTTTGAGCTTGGGCAACAGTTCGCTCATCACGCGGCTGTGTTGGGCGCGAACATAACGGGGGTGGATGGCGGAGAGTTTGACGGAGATGCCGTTGCCGTCGTACACGCCTGCGCCGTTGGCATCTTTGCCGATGGCGTGGATGGCGTTCACATAGTCTTGAAAATAACGCTCGGCATCGGCGGCGGTCATGGCGGCTTCGCCCAGCATATCAAAGGAATAGCGGTAGCCCATTTTTTCGCGCTCTTTGCCGTTGGCAAGGGCTTCTTCTATGGTTTGCCCGCTGACGAATTGTTTGCCCATTAGGCGCATGCCGTAGTCCATGCTTTTGCGGATAAGGGGGGCACCGCTTTTGGCTAATACGCTTTTCAGGCTGCCTGCTAGGGTGTCGCTGCTGTGGGATGTGAGCTTGCCTGTGAGCAGCAAGCCCCATGCGGATGCGTTGACAAACAGCGATGGGCTGTTGCCCAGATGGGATTGCCAGTTGCCGCCTGATAGTTTGTCTTGGATGAGTTCGTTGCGGGTGGCGGCATCGGGCACGCGTAGCAGGGCTTCGGCAAGGCACATTAGGGCGATGCCTTCTGCGCTGGATAGAGAGAATTCGTGCATCAGGGCATCTACGCCGTTGGCTTTGGTGCGATTGGCGCGCACTTGCACGACGAGTTTGCGGGCGAGTTCGCTGGCAGCGCTGCGCTCGGCTTCGCTCATTTGCGCGCCTTGGAGCATGTCGTTGACGGCTTCTATTTCATCGCGGCGATAGGCTTGGGTGATGGCTTGGCGCAGGGGAGATTGGGTGGGGTGGGCGAATTGGAACATGGTTTAAGTGTCCTTTCTGTGTGTGGGTTGAAGGGTGGGAGTTTCAGGCTGCTTGTGGGCAGCTTGGGGAGGATGGAATAGGGCGGGGCTGCGGGGCAGCCTGAAAATGGGTTTGGGTTTTGTGGAAAATTGGTTTAATCGTTTTAACTTGGTTGAAGCCTTTGGCTTTCAGGCTGAAATCTTTGCAAAACCCCTAACAGCAGCCTGAAATTGAAAATGGAGTGGCGACGGCTCGTCGCCAAATGATTGTGTTGGTTAGCAAGATGTCGGCGAGCTGCCGACGCTCCATCGGTTACAGGTTTGGCAAAAGTTTCAGGCTGCCTATTGCGCGGATTATCGTTTTTCAGGCTGCCGTTCCCTTAAACCGCCCATGTTGCAAAAAATAAGCGACTTGCTGGGCGACTTCGCTGTCAAACAATAAGCCCGAATGGCTGCACGGCACGATAAGCTGCTGGCTGTTGGGCAACGCGGTTTCGGCAAGGGCGACTGTGCCATCGTTGGGTTCGGCAAACTGGGTTACCAGCAGCCCTAAGCCTGATGAAACGGTGCCTGCGATGCTGCCGCATTCTATCGGCAGCGGCTGGTTGGGCAGGCTGCCATCCAGCGCGTTTTGCCACGAATCGCCCAGCACGCGCGGCATGATTTGCCTGACGCGCTGGGCGGTTTGGCTGCCTTGATGCGGCGAGCCAAGCGTTACAGCGCGCCCTTGCAACAGCTCGGGGTGGAGGGCGGCAAGGTGGCGCAGCAGCAAGCCGCCAAGGCTGTGGGCAACAAAATGCGTGGGCAGGATGTGGTTGCGCTGGATGTGGCGGGCAAGGGCGATGGCGTGGTTTTTCAGGCTGCCTTGGGTGGTGGGGTAGCTGAAATAGTGGGGCGTGAAGCCGTGGGCGGCGAGGCGGTTGCCCAGTGGTTTCATCACAAGGGCGGTCATGTGCAAGCCGTGGAGGAGTAGGACGTTTTGGGTCATGGGGTGGCAGTAATTGAGGTAGCCTGAAAATGGGGTGTGGGAGTGTGGCAAGGGGTGTAGGGGTAAATTGTTTATTTGTTTTCAGGCTGCATTAGGTGGTTGAGGCAGCCTGAAAGTTTGACAAACCTGCAACCGATGGAGCGTCGGCGGCCCGCCGACATTTTTGCAATCAGTAAAGCCCTGTTGAACAAAACCATTTGGCGACGAGCCGTCGCCGCTCCATTATGGTTTTCAGGCTGCATCAGGCGATTGCGGCAGCCTGAAATAGGTTTAGCGGTTATGCGGCTTTGGGCGATGAACCGTTGCCGTTTTGGTTGCGCGAGGTTGAGTTGTTTGCAAACGGCGTGCGCGACAAAGTCGCACACCCTGCGGAGCGTTTTAGGCTGAAACCTTTGCCAAACCTGCAACCGATGGTGCGTTGGCGGCTCGCCGACATTTTTGCGATCAGTAAAGCCCTGTTGAACAAAACCATTTGGCGACGAGCCGTCGCCGCTCCATTATGGTTTTCAGGCTGCATCAGGCGATTGAGGCAGCCTGAAAATGGGTTTAGCGGTTGGGCGGCTTGGGGCGATAAGCCGTTGTTGTTTTGTTTGCGCGGGGGTGGGTTGTTTGCAAACAGCGTGCGCAACGAAGTTGCACACCCTACGCCCGTTTTCAGGCTGCCTATCGGGGTTATCGTTTATGCAAACAAAACCGATAGAACGCCTAGCCCAAAGCCCCAAGCCCATCCGCCCGCCCCAGCCTAAACAAATAAGGCAGCCTGAAAACCGCATCAACACGTTTCAGGCTGCCTGTGCGCTATTTGGCTTGGTTAAACGCATCGCGCGCTTGGTCAAACCGCGCCAACACGTTTTCTTCGGGCGTTTTGTCGTTCAGCGAAACCAGCCATGCAACGAGCGTGGCAAGGATAAAGCCGGGCACGATTTCATACATCGTGGGCAGCTCGGCGCGTTTGAGCAGCGGATTGACCACTTCCGCCCACAGCACCACCACCACCGCGCCTGTAATCATGCTGGCGAGCGCGCCGCGTTGGGTTAAGCGTCGCCATGTGAGCGACAAAATCACCAACGGCCCAAACGCCGCGCCAAAGCCCGCCCAAGCGTAGGCAACCAAGCCCAGCACGCGGTTTTCGGGGTCGGCGGCGATGATGATGGAAATGCCCGCCACCGCCAGCACCATGCCGCGCCCAATCCACACCAGTTCCGATTGCGTGGCGTTGGGGCGAAAAAAGCCTTTGTAGAAATCTTCGGTAATCGCGCTGGAACACAGCAAAAGCTGCGCCGACAGCGTGGACATCACCGCCGCCAAAATGGCCGACAAAATCACGCCCGCAATCCAAGGGTTAAACAGCAAAGTGGTTAGCGCAATGAACACGCGCTCGGGGTTGCCCTGCATGCTGTTGATTTGCTCAGGATGCGCGCCGAAGTAGGCGATGCCGAAATAGCCCACCATCACCGCGCCCAGCAGGCACACAATCATCCACGTCATGCCGATGCGGCGGGCGTTGGTCAGCGATTTCACGTTTTCCGCCGCCATAAAGCGCGCCAAAATGTGCGGCTGCCCAAAGTAGCCCAAGCCCCAAGCGGCGGTGGAGACGATGCCGAGAAAGGTGGTGCCCGTGAGCAAGCTGTTGTATTGCTTGCCGTTAGCGGCAGCGGCAGCCGCAATGGCGGCGGACACTTGGTCTGCGCCGCCCTCCGCCAAATACACCATCACGGGGGTGAGAATCAGCGCAAAAATCATCAGCGTGGCTTGCACCGTATCTGTCCAGCTCACGGCGAGAAAGCCGCCGATAAAGGTGTAGGCAATGGTTGCGCCCGCGCCCAGCCACATCGCTTGCATATAAGTCATATTGGGGAACAGGCTTTGAAACAAGCGTGCCCCCGCCACCACGCCTGAAGCGCAGTAAACCGTAAAGAAAAACAAGATGATAAACGCGGAGCTTAATTTGATTGCCACGCTTTTGCCGCCGAAGCGGTGGTAAAAATAATCGGGCAGCGTGAGCGCGTTGTTGTTGTATTCGGTGTGCACGCGCAGCCGCCCCGCCACCCACAGCCAGTTGAAATACGCGCCGACGGTTAAGCCGATGGCAATCCACGCCTCGGAAAAGCCCGAAAGGTAAATCGCCCCTGGCAAGCCCATCAGCAGCCAGCCCGACATATCGCTCGCCCCCGCCGACATAGCGGTTACAAACGCGCCCAAGCTGCGCCCGCCGAGGATGTAGTCATCAAAATTTTTGGTGGAAAAATAGGCAACCAAGCCAATGCCAAGCACGGCAACCAAATATAAGCCGAATGTGATGTACATGGGGTTCATAAGCGTGCCCTCTATTTATGTGTTTGAAAAATAGGAAGAATGCCGCAAGAAGTGGTTATGGTGTTACGCGGCTGGGAAAATATTAACAAAAAATTTACAAAGTAACAAGTTTTGTTAAGAGAAAAATGCGATGGCTCGTATGACGGCGTGGCGCAGCGAAAAAATAAGGCGGGCTTTATGCCACGCGGTTGCCGTTTGATATGGGATAACCGTGTGCAGAAGCCCGCTCTGTTGTGGGTGGGATGGTTTTCAGGCTGCCTAAACGAATGTTCCGCTAAGGCAGCCTGAAAACCATCTACACATTATAGCCATGCAAAAACTGCGTTTTCCCGCCATTCCATTTCACCAAATGGTCGCCCTTGCCCACCAAATCTTCCGCGCCGCTTTCGCCCAAAATAATGTTAGACGATGATGATTTGGGCACGCGCAAGGCAATCCGCACATTCAAATTATCGCGCAACTGCCCGCTTAATGTTTCCGCATCGGGGCGTTGCGTTGCCAAAAGCAAATGAATGCCTGCTGCGCGTGCCTTGATAGCAAGGCGGATTAAATGCTCTTCTGCATCCTTGCTTACCGCCAGCAAATCCACCAATTCATCAATCACCACCACGATTTTTTTGCGCGATTCATTTTTGTTTTGGTAACGCCTATCCATCTCGGCAACAAAATATTCCAAAGCTTCATAGGCAGCTTGGGGCTCGCTGATGATTTGTTTACGCCATAAATTCGGATAATGGCTAAACATGGCAAAGTCGTCATATTCTTTGCAATACACGATTGCAATCTCCACTTCATCGGGCGATACCAGCTCAAACAAACTGCGCAACATGGCACGCATCACCACCGATTTGCCCATGCCTGTTGCCCCTGCTATCACGGCATGCGGCGCAGTGGCAAAATCTTGAAATACTGGCTTGCCTGCTTCATCCAGCCCCAAGCACACGGGCAGCGCAAACTGTTGCCCTGATGATTTATAGTGCGCTAAGGCAGCCTGAAACTCGGGTTCTTCGTATTTATCCCAAT
>CAUVGV010000074.1:0-10905 GCA_963551505.1 uncultured Kingella sp. | reverse complement strand
CTATTTTCCCCATCTTATTACTGATTGTTTTGATGATTGGCGTCAAGCTATCGGTCGACATAAGCGCGGTATTGGCGGTTTTATCTGCCGTATTGATTGCGATTTTTGCCGTGCCCAATGTGAGCGGTTTCACGCCACCGCAAGGCTACGACGCAGGCTATGTGGGCTGGGCTTTTGTAGAAGGCATTTTAAAAGCCGTGTTCCCCATTTTAATCATTATTTTGATGGCATTGTTTAGCTACAATATTTTGCTGGAAAGCAAGCAAATTGAAGTAATTAAACAGCAATTTACCAATATTTCCAGCGATAAGCGTATTCAAGTTTTGCTGATTGTGTGGGGCTTTGGCGGCTTGCTGGAAGGCATGGCGGGCTTTGGCACGGCGGTGGCGATTCCTGCGGCTATTTTAATCGGCTTGGGCTTTTCGCCGCGCTTTTCTGCGCTGGTTTCGCTGATTGGTAACAGCGTGGCAACGGGCTTTGGCGCGGTGGGCGTGCCGGTGATTACCTTGGCAAAAGAGGTGTTTGGCTCGGAAGTTACCGCGCAGCAAACGCAGGCCTTGGCGGGCAATGTGATTTGCCAACTGTTTGCCTTGATGTTTCTGGTGCCTTTTGTGATTTTGCTGCTTACGGATGCGTCTAAAAAATACATCGTGCCCAATATCATGCTGGCTGCGGTGGTGGGCGGCTTGTCGCTGGCGGTGCAATTTTGTGCGGCGTATTTTATCGGCGCGGAAACGCCAGCCATTTTGGGGAGCATTTCCTGCATCGTGTTCATCGTGTTATACGCCAAAATGACCGAGAAAAAAGACCCCGATGCCAAACCGCTTACCCTTGGGCAAATGGGCAAAGCGTGGGCGGTGTACGGCTTTATTTTGGTGTTCATTTTGTTGGCAAGTCCGCTGTCGGGCCCGATTAGCGCGTTTTTGAAAACCACGCTGGTGAGCAAAATCCACTTGCCCATCTATGCCGAAGGCAAAACGTTTAACTTCGGCTGGCTGTCCAACGCGGGCTTGATGCTGTTCCTCGGCGCATTTATCGGCGGCTTGGTGCAAGGCGTGTCGGCGGGCAAGCAGTTCCAAATTTTGGGTGCGACGCTGAAAAAAATGAAAGCATCGGGCATCACCATCATCAGCTTGGTTGCCATGAGCGCGATTATGAGCCACAGCAGCATGATTGTGGTGATTGCGGATGGCTTGGTGAACGCCACGGGCAATTTTTATCCGCTGTTTGCGCCTTTGGTGGGCGCAATCGGCACGTTTGCCACAGGCAGCGACACGTCATCTAACATCTTGTTTGGCAAGCTGCAAGCGGCGGTTGCCGACAAAATTGGCGTAAACAAAGCATGGCTGGCGGCGGCAAACACCGCTGGCGCAACAGGCGGCAAAATCATTTCGCCGCAAAGCATTGCCATCGCTGCTGCGGCGTGCGAGCAGCAAGGGCAAGAAGGCGCGTTTTTGCGCTCCGCCATGCCTTATGCCGCGGCTTATGTGTTGATTGCGGGGATTACCGTTTACTGTTTTGCCGCGCTGGCGTTGTGATGCGGTAAGCGAAAACCTTGTTTGACTGTTTTCAGGCTGCCTTGATGTTGCCATGCTGTGCAACGTGAAAGGCAGCCTGAAAACGTTTGCAAAGCCTAAGCAGGTCGGGCATTTATGCCTGACGTTTTCAATTTATGGCGTATTGGGATAAATAGGCTCGTGTTTGTCGGGCATAAATGCCCGACCTACTGACTGCCTTAGTGAACCACATTTAGGCAGCCTGAAAACCTTATCGCGCGGATAAATCATCATGCGTATAATCCGCCGCTGATTCGTTTCAGGCAGCCTGAAAGTCGGGCAGCCTGAATTTTTGTAACCAGTAAATACTAAGGAACAACTATGTGCGGTATCGTTGGCGCCATCCGCGCCCAAAACAATGTGGTCGATTTTCTAACCGACGGCTTAAAACGCCTTGAATATCGCGGCTATGATTCATCAGGCATCGCCGTGCTCAACGAAGGCAAAATCAAACGCGTGCGCCGCGTGGGGCGCGTTGCCCTGATGGAGCAAGCCGCGCAAGAAAAAGGCTTGTTTGGCAACATCGGCATCGGGCACACCCGCTGGGCAACGCATGGCGGCGTAACCGAGCCCAACGCCCATCCCCATATTTCGGGCGGCACAATCGCCGTGGTGCACAACGGCATCATTGAAAACTTTGAAGCCGAGCGCAATCGCCTGCAAGGCTTGGGCTACACCTTTGAATCGCAAACCGACACCGAAGTCATCGCCCACGCCGTTAACCACGAATACCAACGCAACGGGCGCGATTTGTTTGCCGCCGTTCAGGCTGCCTGCCGAAACTTCCACGGCGCGTATGCCATCGCCGTGATGGCGCAAGACAATGCGCAAAACATGGTGGTCGCCCGCATGGGCTGCCCGCTTTTGGTTGCCTTGGGCGAGCACGAAACGTTTATCGCATCGGATGTTTCCGCTGTGATTTCGTTCACGCGCAAAATCAGCTATTTGGAAGACGGCGACGTTGCCTTGTTGAGCGAAAACGGCATAGACAAGCTGGTGGACAAAACAGGCAAAGCCGCCCAACGCGCGGTGAAAACGTCTGAACTCTCGCTGGCATCGTTGGAGCTGGGGCCTTATAGCCACTTTATGCAAAAAGAAATCCACGAGCAGCCCCGCGCCGTTGCCGACACCGCCGAAGTGTTCCTAGACGGCGGCTTTGCTCCCAGCAACTTTGGCGCAACCGCCGAGCAAGTGTTCCAAAGCATAGACAGCATCAAAATCCTTGCCTGCGGCACATCGTTTTACGCCGCCGCCACCAGCAAATATTGGCTGGAAAGCATCGCCAAAATCCCCACCGATGTGGAAATCGCCAGCGAATACCGCTACCGCGATGTGATTGCCAACCCCAAGCAACTGGTGATTACCATCTCGCAATCGGGCGAAACGCTGGACACGATGGAAGCCCTGAAATACGCGCAATCGCTGGGGCATCAATACAGCCTATCCATTTGCAATGTGATGGAATCGGCGCTGCCCCGCGCCAGCGAATTGGTGTTTTACACCCGCGCGGGGGCGGAAATTGGCGTGGCATCCACCAAAGCCTTTACCACGCAACTGGTCGCGCTGTTTGGCTTGGCGGTTACGCTGGGCAAAATGCGCGGCGTGGTGAGCCAAGGGCAGGCGCAAGATTATTTGGACGAACTGCGCGCCCTGCCCGGTAGCGTGCAACACGCGCTGAATCTTGAACCGCAAATCACCGCGTGGTCAGAAAAATTTGCC
Organism: uncultured Kingella sp.; assembly: GCA_963551505.1. GTDB lineage: Bacteria > Pseudomonadota > Gammaproteobacteria > Burkholderiales > Neisseriaceae > Kingella_B. The sequence continues at coordinate 7,630 of CAUVGV010000074.1, read as the reverse complement.
AAGAAAACCAGCGCGTTATTCTTGGGGCGTGGCATTCATTACCCCATCGCGCTAGAAGGTGCGTTGAAGCTGAAAGAAATCACGTACATCCACGCCGAAGCCTACCCCGCAGGCGAGTTGAAACACGGGCCGCTGGCGTTGGTGGACGAAAATATGCCCGTGGTGGTGGTTGCGCCCAAAGATGGCTTGCTGGACAAGGTGAAAGCCAATATGCAGGAAGTGCGCGCGCGCGGCGGTGAGCTGTTTGTGTTTACCGATTTGGACAGCGATTTTGAGCCTGCGGAGCACGTACACATTATTCGTGCGCCGCGCCATGTGGGCGTGTTGTCGCCGATTGTACACACCATCCCCGTGCAGCTTTTGGCGTATCACACCGCGCTGGCACGCGGCACGGATGTGGATAAGCCGCGCAATTTGGCGAAATCGGTAACGGTGGAATAGACTGGTTTATATGATGGAGGCAGCCTGAAAACAGTTTTTCAGGCTGCCTTTGACGTTTTCAGGCTGCCTATTGCCGCGCACCCCATAGGCAGCCTGAAACCTATTTCGCTGCCCTACCCTGCCGCATTCGCCAGCATCTCCGCTGCGTGCTGGCGCGTGGTGTCGGTGATTTTCTCGCCGCCGAGCATACGGGCGATTTCGTTTACCCGCGTGCTGTCGTCCAACACGCTGATTTCGCTCACGGTTTGTTCGCCGTCGCTGTGTTTGGCGACTTGCCAATGGTGTTCGCCGCAGGCGGCAACTTGGGGCAGGTGGGTGATGGCGAGCACTTGGTGTTGTTTGCCCAGCGTGCGCAGGGCGCGTCCGACGGTTTCGGCTACGCCGCCGCCGATGCCTGTGTCCACTTCGTCAAAAATCAGGATGGGCACTTGGGTGTATTGGCTGGTTACCACTTGGATGGATAGGCTGATGCGGGCGAGTTCGCCGCCTGATGCGACTTTGTTGAGCGGGCGCAACGGCGTGCCTTTGTTGGCGGCGACTTGGTATTGAATGTGTTCCAAGCCGTGCGCGGTGGGGCTGCTCGGTTGCAGTTCTATGTGGAATTTCGCGCCTTTCATGGCGAGTGTTTGCATGTGTTCGGTGGTTTCGTGGGCGAGCTTGCTGGCGGCTTTGTGCCGTGCGCTGGATAGCTGCTGGGCGATTTGCATATAGGCATCTTGCGCTTGGGCAACGTTTTTTTGCAGCGCTTCAATATCGGTGGCAGCTTCTAGTTGTTGCAAGGCAGCCTGAATTTCTGCCAGCTTGTTGGGCAGCTCTTCGGGTTCTATGCGGTATTTGCGGGCGATGCTCATCAGCTCGCTGATGCGCTCTTCTTTGGCGTGTAATTCGTTGGGGTTGATTTCTATGTCGCTTAACACGCCGCTAAGGTTGCGGCTGATTTCGCTTAATTCGGCTTCTATGCTGTCTAGCATTTCTAGGCTTTCGGCAAAGCGCGGTTCTATGTGTTCCAGCTTGTTTAGGGTGCGCTGGCTGCGGCTGATTTGGCGGGCGATGCCGTTGTCGCTGTCTATGTATTCCAAAACTTCGTTTGCCGCTTGCAGCAGCTCGGCGGCGTTGGCAAGGCTGTCGTGGCTTTGGTTTAGGATTTCCCATTCGCCTGTTTCGGGGGCGATTTGGTCTAGCTCGTTGTATTGCCATTCTAAGCGTTCGCGCTCGATGGCGATGTTTTCGGCTTGGGTTTGCGCATCGCTCAGCGCTTGTTGCGCGCTTTGCCATGCTTGGTAGGCGGCTTGGGTTTGCTCCACCAGTTTCAGGCTGCCTGAAAAGGCATCTAGCAATTGGCGTTGGGCGGATTCTTGGTTTAGGGAGTGGTGCGCGTTTTGTCCGTGGATGTCGATTAGCTGCGAGCCGATGTGTTTGAGCTGGGCTAGGGTGGCGGCTTGGTTGTTGATGTAGCTGCGGCTTTTGCCTTTGATGTCTATGGTGCGGCGGATGGCGAGTTCGCTGCTGTCGTCATCCAGCAGGCCTTGTTCGCGCAATTCGGCTTGCAGGGTGGGGTGTTCGCTGATGTCAAACAGGGCGGAAAGCTGGGCTTCGTTTGCGCCTGTGCGGATTTGGCTGTAATCGGCTTTGTCGCCGAGCAATAGGGCGATGGCATCCAGCGTGATGGATTTGCCCGCGCCTGTTTCGCCTGTGAGCACGGTGAAGCCGTTTTGGAAGTTTAAATTGAGTTTTTCTACGATAACGAAGTTTTGCAGGGAAAGGGCGAGAAGCATGGAGATTGCCTTTGCTGTGAAATGGTTGGGTGGGTTGGGGCGCGATATTACTGCATTTGCGGCAGCCTGAAAACGAGCGAAGCGAGTTAAAACGAGTGCCACACGTTTCTGCGGAGCTAAAACGAGTGTAACGAGTTTCAGCGAAGCCAAAACGAGCGCAGCGCGTTTCGTTGGCACCATCCAAAAATCGTATAATTCGCCCTTTCCTTTTTCAGGCTGCCTCTATGCCCCGCTACATCGGACGCTTCGCCCCCAGCCCCACCGGCTTGTTACATATCGGCTCGTTACTCACCGCCGTCGCCTCGTATGCCGACGCGCGCGCCCACGGCGGGCAATGGCTGCTGCGCATGGAAGACCTAGACCCCCTACGCGAAATGGCAGGCGCAGCAGACAACATTTTGTTTACACTAGAACAATTCGGCTTTGAATGGGACGGCGCAGTTGCCTACCAAAGCCAACGCCACGCCCTCTATCGCGCCGCACTCGGCAGCCTGAAAAGCGCAGGCTTGGCGTATCCCTGCTATTGCAGCCGCAAAGATTGGCACGCCGCCGCCCAAATGGGCGCAGATGGCTTTGTGTACAACGGCGCGTGCCGCCCCAACCCCGCTTTCAGGCTGCCTACCGATGCGCACAAAGTCCCCGCATGGCGCATCATCGCCCCCGATGAAACCATTGCCTTCACCGATGCCATCGTGGGGCATTACGCGCAAAATCTCGCCCACGACATCGGCGATTTTGTGCTGCTGCGCGCCGATGGGCATTGGGCGTATCAGCTTGCCGTGGTGGTGGACGATGCCGCACAAGGCATCACGCATATTGTGCGTGGGCAAGATTTGTTGGTGTCCACCCCGCGCCAAATATATCTACAACGCAGCCTGAAAATGCCCACGCCGCATTACGCGCATCTGCCGCTGCTGGTGAACGCGCAAGGGCAAAAGTGGAGCAAACAAACGCTCGCTCCCGCGCTGGATTTGTCGGCACAAGAAATCTTGCTGCGCCAAGTGTGCGCCTATCTCAACATCCCGCCCGCGCCAGAAGTGAACCGCCCGCGCGATGTGTTGGATTGGGCGGTGGCAAATTGGAACATGGCGCGCGTGCCCAAGCAGGCGATTTGCACGGAGTGATTGCGGCAGCCTGAAACACCCACCATTTCAGGCTGCCTTTAAACATCGCCAATCTTTTGCCAGAGCAGGCGTTTCGCCGCCTACCACGAGCAGGGGCAAGCCCCTGCACCCCACGCGCGCATCGTTTTCAGACTGCCCACCCATCCCACCCGCGCCCATAGGTGGCGCAATCATCAGGCAGCCTGCGTAGCGAAGCGGAGTTGCGAAGCTAAAATCAGCCGTAGGGTGTGCAGCTTCGCTGCGCACACGGTTGTCAAATCTCAACCTAAATCCGCGTGCGTGCCTGCGACATACACCCTACGCGCCGATTAAAGCGGATATTGCTTAATGCGCCCATCCTGTTTTCAGGCTGCCTATGCCTGTACACATAATAGGCAGCCTGAAAATTAACAGCGGCACAAGTAGGGTGGGTAGCTATGCCACGCACGCGGTTGGCAAGTCCCAACCCACCGCGTGCGTGCCTGCGGCACACACCTTACGCGCCAATTTTTGTAGGTCGGGCATTTATGCCCGACAAACACAGATATATTTATCTTAATCCACCACGGATTTCACAATGTCGGGCATAAATGCCCGACCTACTGCAAAGATTTCACGCTACAATTAAGCGCAATAAAGGCAGCCTGAAACCGCATAACACACGTTTTCAGGCTGCCTTATAAATATCTGCCTACTCCAACACTACTTCCCAAACCGCTCCAACGCCGCCACGGCTGGCAATTCCTTGCCTTCCAAAAATTCCAAAAACGCGCCGCCGCCCGTTGAGATATAGCTAATTTTATCAGTTACGCCAAACTTAGCGATGGCCGCCAGCGTATCCCCGCCGCCCGCAATGGAAAACGCATTGCTCGCGGCAATCGCTTCGGCAACGGCTCTTGTGCCGCCTGCAAAGTTGTCAAATTCAAACACGCCAACGGGCCCGTTCCACACAATCGTGCCTGCGTTTTGCAAAATTTCCGCCAAGCGCGCACGCGATTGCTCGCCGATGTCCAAAATTTGCTCGTCCTTGCCGATTTGGTTTACATCGCGCAGCAGCGGCGCGGCGGTTTCGGAAAACTCAGTTGCCACAATGCAGTCCACAGGCAGCGGAATCGGATTGCCGCGCTGCGCCATTTTTTCTATAATCGCGCGCGCTTCGTTCACCAAATCGGCTTCCACCAACGATTTGCCCAATTCTTTGCCCTGCGCCAGCAAGCAAGTGTTGGCGATGCCGCCGCCCACAATTAGCTCGTCCACCTTGTCCGCCAAGCTGTTGAGAATGGTGAGCTTGGTGGACACTTTGCTGCCCGCCACAATCGCCACCAGCGGACGGGCGGGGTTTTTCAGGGCTTTGCCCAGCGCGTCCAATTCCGCTGCCATCAAAATGCCCGCGCAGGCAAGCGGCGCGGCGGCGGCAACGGCTTCGGTGGACGCTTGGGCGCGGTGCGCAGTGCCAAACGCATCGTTCACAAAAATATCGCACAAGGCGGCGTAGGCTTTGCCCAGCTCGGGGTCGTTTTTCTTTTCGCCTTTATTCACGCGCACGTTTTGCAGCAGCGCAACTTCGCCCGCTTTCAGGCTGGGTTTGCGCTCGCGCCAATTATTGAGCACGGTGATGTCGCGGTCTAATAATCGCCCCAAATGCGCGGCAACGGGGCCGACATCGTCTTCGGCGTGGAACTCGCCTTCGGTGGGGCGACCCAAATGCGTCATCACAATCACCGCTGCGCCGTTGTCCAAGCAATATTGGATGGACGGCAGCGAGGCACGGATGCGGGTGTCGTCGCTGATTTTGCCGTCTTTGAAGGGCACGTTTAAATCGGCGCGGATGAGCACGGTTTTGCCGTTGACATTTTGGTCGGTGAGTTTGAGGAATGACATGAGAGAAGTCCTTTGCAAGGGGTTGGGAAAAGGGTTTCAGGCTGCCTGAATGGGCGGGGCTGGCTGGTAATAGCTGCCGTATTCCTGCTCTATTTGCTGCAATAAGGTTTTAGCGGGCAGGGACAACCAAGTGGCGGGAATATTAAATTCGGATTGTCTAAGAAATGCTTTGCGTTCATGCGGTGGGATATTCGCCCAATACGGCTCGGAGTGTTTGAGTTTAATGGTTAAGCTGTGCGAATAGGGAAATTGATAAGATACTTTTATTTTTTCAATATCTTGCCATGCGATTGTGCAAATGGGCACGTAGGTTATGCCTTGCTCATTGATGATAAGCAACGGGTTTTTATGATAAATAACAAGCAGATTAAACGTTTGGATAATAATCGCACCTGCAAATACACCAGCAACAGCAATAAACAAAAAAGATTCGCCATTAGAGACATTGCGCCCAAACAAAATGGGGAACAACAGAATAAGTAAAACCAATAGCGATGCCACAATGTTAGCAACGAGATTAAATGGCACAATGATTGGTTTGGGCATGGCTTTCTCCTGTTTCAGGCTGCCTGAAATAAGCGTTTTATTGGTAATAGCTGCCGTATTCGCGTTCTATTTCTGCCAACAATTTTTTAGGCGTGGTGGGCAAAAACATCGTGGTAATGCTCAGCGATTGAACGGCGTTGTGCGCTTGTTTAACCGTGATAATTAAATTATCGCCTAACCAAAAAGAGTGGTTTGCGCTGATGCTTACAATATCTTGCCACGCAAAAAAGGAGCGGGTTGTGCGGAGATAATGCGAAGTGTGGCAAGTAATGCCGTTTTCATTCACGATAATGGCGGGTTGGGTGGCAAATATTATCAGCGAATAGCCTGAGTAAATCGCCATGCCTAGGGCAAATGCGCCGACAAACCAATCATCTATGCGGTAACTTGGTTTTTGAACAATGGCTACGAACACAGATAAGAAAAACAGGGCGGTCAATGCGGTGCGAATTTTACTTAGTGGGATAACGATGGGTTGGGGCATGGCTTTCTCCTGTTTCAGGCTGCATCAATGCGCGATGGCAAGCCATGCAATGATACCTGAGAACCATGCAAAAGGCAGCCTGAAACGGGCTAATACTCGTTTCAGGCTGCCTTGGGGTGGGGCAAACTGTGCCTTTATTTTCAGGCTGCCGCAAACAAATCGTTCAACCCTTCGGCAATGGTGGGATGGGTGAAGATTTGGTTTTTGATGTAGCTGGCGGGGATTTTATGGTCTATCGCCATTTTGAACAGGTTGATGATTTCGTGCGATTCGGCGCAAAACAGGGTTACGCCGAGAATTTCGCCGCTTTCGCTGTCCACAATGGCTTTAAGCAAGCCATCGGTTTGCCCCAAGATTTTGGCTTTGGGGATGGCTTCGGCTTTCAGTTTCAGCACTTTATAGCTGCGTCCTGATTGCGCGGCGGCGGTTTCGGTTAAGCCGATGTGCGACAGCGGCGGCTCGGTGAAGGTGGTGGTGGGGAAAGTGGCGCGGTCGTTGCGGCTGCGCGTGCCGTTGCCGAGCAGTTGGTCGCGCACAATGCGGTAATCATCCAACGAAATGTAGGTAAACATTGGGCTGCCCGCCACGTCGCCCATCGCCCAAATATGCTCTTTGCCCAGCACGCGGCATTGGGCATCGGTGGCAATAAAGCCGCGTTCGGTGGTGGCGATGCCTGCGTTTTCCAGCGCGAGCGCGGCGGTGTTGGGATGCCGCCCAATCGCCACCAACACGGCATCGGCGGCAAATTCGCCCTGATTGGTTTGCACCACCACGCCATCGCCCTGCTCGGCAAAGGCGTTGATGGCAATGCTTTGCACCACGTTGATTTGGCGGCTGTTTAACACGCGCAGCATTTCTTCGGCGATGTCGCGGTCTTCGCGCGGCAGGAAAACGGGGCTGTTGTCTAAAATGGTTACTTGGCTACCAAATTGTTGATACATAAAGGAAAATTCTAGCGAAATATAGCCGCCGCCAATAATCACCAAACGCTCGGGGCGCTCGGCGAGCGACAGCATTTCGGTGCTGTAATGCACGCGCGGATGGTTTGCGCCTGCAACGTTAAGCGGGTTAGACGTTGCGCCTGTGTTGATGAAAATGCGCTCGGCGTGGATGGTTTGCTCGCCTTGTGCGCTGCGCAGGATAACGGTGTGCTCGTCTTGAAACTGGGCTTGGGCGTGGATCACTTGCACGTTTGCCATGTTGTCCAATTTGGCGAAATTGGCGGCGCGCAGCTTGGGGATTAGGCTGTTTTTGGCTTGCATGGCAGCCTGAAAATCGTGCTGCTTGGCGCCTTCCACCAATAATTTTTTGCTGGGAATGCAGCCGATGTTGATGCACGTGCCGCCGTACATTTGATCGTTTTGTTCTACTAAAACAACGGATTGTCCGTTGTTGGCTAA
>CAUVGV010000073.1:0-10937 GCA_963551505.1 uncultured Kingella sp. | reverse complement strand
GCCTTATAGGATAAGGTTTGCGGGGGGTTTTAGCACCTTTTTTGTCCTATATGCCGCAAAATCGTTTAGCTGCGCGGTTTAACTGTGCGCAAAAAGGCAGCCTGAAAACGTGTTTTCTGTTTTCAGGCTGCCTTAATATTGGGGATAGTTAGCGAATGCCTATTTCTCTTAAAGTTTGCAAAGCAATGCGGGCATTTGTTTTGGCTTCGGCATTTTCTTCTGTATCAGGTTGTGTCAGCACTTTTTGCCACCATGCTTTGGCTTGTTGGAAATCTTGTGCTACGCCTTGACCAGTAGCGTATATAAAACCCAAATTATATTGCGCCCCAGCAACTCCTTGATTAGCAGCTTTTTGATACCATGATAAGGCTTGTTGATAGTTCTGTGCTACACCACGACCTTCGTAATACATCACGCCCAAATTGTATTGCGCCATAGCATCCCCCTGATTAGCCGCTTTTTGATACCATGCCAAGGCTTGTTGATAGTTCTGTGCTACACCACGACCTTCGTCATACATCACGCCTAAATTAAATTGAGCCCTAGCAAACCCTTGGTTGGCGGCTTTTTGATACCACGCCAAGGCTTGTTGGTAGTCTTGTGCTACACCGCGACCATCTTCATACATCATGCTCAAATTGTATTGCGCCGCAGCAAGTCCTTGATGAGCGGCTTTTTGGTACCACTCCAAAGCTCGTTGGTAGCTCTGTGCCACACCTTGACCTTTGGAATACATGACACCCAAATTGAATTGCGCCGCGGCATATTCTTGATTCGCTGCTTTTTGATACCACACCAAGGCTTGTTGATAGTTTTGTACCACACCTTTGCCGTTGTAATACATCAAACCTAAATTGTATTGCGCCTCAGTATCGCCTTTTGTTGTGCCAGCGGCTGCCATAGGCGAAAGGCTTGTTGATAGTTTTGTGCCACGCCTTTTCCGTTGTAATACATCACACCCAAATTGAATTGCGCATCAGCATCGCCTTGTTGTGCCAGCGGCTGCAATAGGTGAAACGCTTGCTTATAGTTGCCAGCGTTATAAGCTGCCATAGCTTGTTCAAATTGCGTTGTGTTATCCGCCCAAGCAGGCGCGGCGGTTGCCAGCAGCAATGCCGCCCATATTGCGCTCATTTGTGGTTTAAAAAATGGGTGCGTAAACATTTTGAAATCGCCTTTCTATAAAAACTGGGCGGCATCTGCCGTTGTGGGGTGAAAAAATGTGCTTGCCATTGTGCACAGCAAAGTTTGTTTTCCAGCAATTCTCTCGCCATTTTGCGCTTAAAGGCAGCCTGAAACGGTGTTTTTCGTTTTCAGGCTGCCTTTTGTGTGATGGCGTGGGTAACGCGGTTTACACGCGCACCAACCAGTCGTATTTGTCTTCTGCCAAGCCAAATTGAATGTCGGTAACGGCTTTGCGGATGGCGGTGCCGCGCTCGGTGCTGGCAACGGGGATTTCTTTGCCGTCAATCACAAAGCTGGTAACGGGCGAAATCACGGCGGCGGTGCCTGTTAGGATGGCTTCTGCGCCTTGCTCTACGGCGGCTTTGAGCTCGACTACGGTGAAGTTGCGCTCGCTGATGGTGTAGCCCAAATCGTTGGCGATGGTGAGCACGGAATCGCGGGTTACGCCGTGCAAAAATTCGCTGGTGAGCGGTTTGGTGATGATTTCGTTGCCGTTAATCAGCGCGAAGTTGGAAGCAGCGGTTTCTTGCACGTCGCCATTGGGGCAGAACAGCACTTGGTTTGCGCCGTGTTCTTCTTTGGCTTTGAGCACCCATGCGAGGGCGGAGGCGTAGTTGCCGCCGCATTTGATGCGTCCCATGTGCGGCGCGCAGCGGGCGTGTTCGGTTTCCACTAAGAGCTTCATCGGCGAGCCGACTTTGAAATAATCGCCCACGGGGGAGGCGAGGATGTAGAGCAGGGCGTTGGCGGACGGGGTGGCGGCTTTGCCGATAACGGGGTCGGTGCCGATGAGCGTGGGGCGCAGATAGAGCGAGGCGGGGGCATCGGGGATGATGTCGCTGGCGCGGCGCACCAGTTCAATCAGGGCAGCCTGAAAAGCCTCGGTTTCGGGCACGGGCAAATGCAGCAGGCGTGCGCTTTGGCGCATACGGGCGATGTTCATATTGGGGCGGAATAGGTGGATGCTGTCGTCGGCATGGCGAAAGGCTTTGAGCCCTTCAAAGCATTCGCTGCCGTAGTGCAGGCTGTGCGCGGCGGGGGCGAGGGTAAATTCGCTGCTGGATTGCCAGCGGGTGGGCTGCCATGCGCCGTTTTCAAAGGCGAGAACGGGCATTTCGGGGTGGAATACGCTGCCGAATACGGCGGGGACTTCGCGTGCCATGAGTGTTCCTTTCGGGGTTGTGAACGGGGTTTGTTAAAAAGCGTGAAGATACTCTTTGGATGGGGCGTTGGCAAGTTTCAGGCTGCTTTTGTTGGTTTGTTATAGGCAGCCTGAAAAAGGTTGCTGCTTGGGGGTTAGCTTTGGGTGTAGCTTTAACCATGCGCTTTGTGCTAGGGGAGCAAGCAACAGCATTAAACATTTGTGATGGATTAGGCAGCCTGAAAATCAACCTATCCAGCAAAAATCGGTTGGCTTAGCACCAAACGATTTTGCGTTTTCAGGCTGCCTTTACAATGCTTAAAGGCAGCCTGAAATGTTTGGATTACAGCAACGCAAAGAGTGGGTATGGCGGCGATACGCCATGTTCTGTTTCAGGCTGCGCAAATGGTTGGGGCAGCCTGAAAACGTTGCCAACGCTGCAATCAATGGCGCGGCGGCAGCTCGCCGATATTTTCCCAACCAATAAAGCCCTGTTGAATACACCATTTGGCGACGAGCCGTCGCCGCTCCATTTTCGTTTTCAGGCTGCCTATTGTGCATATACATCAAGGCAGCCTGAAACGGTATTTTCCATTTTCAGGCTGCCTACCATGCCGCGTTCAATCCTTCAACCGAAACTCCGCCGCCCGCGCATGGGCGGTCAAACTTTCGCCGTGCGCCAACACGCTGGCGATTTTGCCGAGCTTCTGCGCGCCTTGTTCGGAAACTTGAATCAGGCTGCTGCGTTTTTGGAAATCATACGTCCCAAGTGGCGAGGAGAACCGCGCGGTGCGGCTGGTGGGCAGCACATGGTTGGGGCCGGCGCAATAGTCGCCCAAACTTTCGCTGGTGTAGCGCCCCATAAAGATAGCGCCGGCGTGGCGGATTTTTTTTGCCCATGCTTCGGCGTTTGCCACCGACAGTTCCAAATGCTCGGGCGCGATGTAGTTGGCGATGGCGCAGGCTTCGTTTAGGTCTTTTGCCAGAATCATCGCGCCGCGGTTGCCAAGGCTGGCTTCAATAATCGCGCGGCGCGGCATGGTGGGCATCAGGCGCGTCATGGCAGCCTGAATTTCGTTGAGATAATCTTGCGATGTGGCGATTAAAATGGCTTGGGCGATTTCGTCGTGTTCGGCTTGGCTAAACAAATCCATCGCCACCCAATCGGCAGGCGTGCTGCCATCGGCAATCACCAAAATCTCGCTTGGGCCTGCCACCATATCAATCCCCACCACGCCAAACACGCGGCGTTTAGCGGCGGCAACAAAGGCGTTGCCCGGCCCTGTGATTTTGTCCACCTGCGGCACGGTTTGCGTGCCATACGCCAACGCGGCAACGGCTTGCGCCCCGCCGATGGTGAACACTTTGGTTACGCCTGCGATATACGCCGCCGCCAGCACGATGTCGTTGCGCTCACCCTGCGGCGTGGGCACCACCATAATGATTTCGGGCACGCCCGCCACATGGGCAGGCATGGCGTTCATAATCACGCTGCTGGGATACGCCGCCTTGCCGCCGGGCACGTAAATCCCCACGCGGTCCAGCGGCGTGATTTGCTGCCCCAGCAGCGTGCCATCGGCATCGGTGTAGCTCCATGATTCTTGTTTTTGGTGCTGATGGTAGCTTTGCACGCGCTCGGCGGCGGTTTGCAACGCGGTGCGCACGTTTTCAGGCAGCCTGAAAAAGGCGGCTTTTAAATCGTCTTGCGAGAGGGTTAAATCCGCCATCGTTTGCGCTTGCGTGCCGTCAAAACGGTTGGTGTATTCAATCACAGCCGCATCGCCGCGCTGTTGCACATCGGCGCAAATATCGGCAACGATTTGGTCTATTTTGGGGTCTTGCGCGGTTTCAAAGGCAAGCAAGGCTTGCAATTCTTGCTGGAAAGTGGGCGATTGGGTGGAGAGGTGTTTCATGGGGTGTTCCTTTGTTGAGAGAAATGTTGAGGCAGCCTGAAAAAGCGTAGGCAGTTTAAGACGAATGGGATTGTACCAGCGATAGCATCAGGCAGCCTGAAAACGCAGTTTGAGATGCGCGGTTAGGCTTAACGAAAACACCCCCATAGCGTTTTCAGGCTGCCTCCAAGCCCAAACCATTCCGCCTAACCATTTGCGAACAGACTTAACTTGTTTTAACATTCCGTCTCCCATTACCCAACCACAAAAAGGAACGCTTCATGAGCAAAACCCTCCCCCTGCACGCCGACACCGTTGGCAGTTACCTGCGCACCGCCGCGCTCAAACAAGCCCGCGCCGACTTCGCCGCAGGCAAAATCAACCGCAACGCGCTCACCCAAATAGAAGACCAAGAAATCGCCAAACTGGTGCAAGACCAGCTTGATGCAGGCATCCAAGTCATCACCGATGGCGAATTTCGCCGCTCATGGTGGCACATAGATTTCCTAGAAAACCTAAACGGCATTGAAGGCTTTATCCCCGAGCAAGCCTATGCGTTTAAAAACACCGAAGTTCGCAAATACAACACGCGCTGCTGCGGCAAAGTATCGTGGAACGAAAACCACCCCTTTATCCAGCATTATCAATCGCTGACCAAAATTGTCGGCAACCGTGGCATCGTGAAATACACCATCCCCAGCCCCAACCAACTGATGTATCCGTTTATCTGGGACACGGGCGTGTACGAAAGCAAGCAAGCCTTTGCCGAAGACGTGCGCCAAACCTATCAAGACGCCATCCGCGCGTTCTACAACGCAGGCTGCCGCTATTTGCAAATCGACGATGTGTACTGGGGCACGCTGTGCAACAACTACGGCAAGGAAGACTTTGATTTTGCAGGCAGCAAAAAAACCGCGCTGGAAAACATCCAAGCCATTTTGGCAGACAAGCCCGCCGACATGACCATCACCACCCACGTTTGCCGTGGCAACTACAAATCGTCCTACCTATTAAGCGGCGCATACGACCCCGTAGCCCCCGAGCTATTTGGACAAACCGCCTACGACGGCTATTTTTTGGAATACGACACCGACCGCGCAGGCGGCTTTGAACCACTCAAATACTTCAACGACAACCCACACAAAGGGCGCATCGTGCTGGGCTTGATTACATCCAAGTTCCCCGAGCTGGAAGACAAAGCCGCCGTAAAAGCACGCATCGCCGAAGCGGCAAAAATTGTGCCATTGGAACAACTGGCGCTGTCGCCACAATGCGGCTTTGCGTCCACCGAAGAGGGCAATATCATGACCGAAGCGCAGCAATGGGCGAAAGTGAAGCTGGTGGAAGAAATCGCCGCCGAGGTTTGGGGCGAGGATTAATCGTTGTTTGAATGGGAAACAGCCGTTTGCAATAAACAAACGGCTGTTTTGTGTTTTTCAGGCTGCCTTGGTGGTTTGAGGCAGCCTGAAAATTAGGATGGGGCAAAATGGTCAAACCCTGCGCGGGGCAGATGGATTTCGTTGCCTTGGGCGTTGAGGATTTTCAGCCTGCCTGAATGGTTGATTTTGCCGATGCGGTGCACAGGGGTTTGCGCGGTTTGGGCGGTAGCCTGAATTTGGCGGCGATTTTCTGGCGGGGCGGTGAAGAGTAGTTCGTAGTCGTCGCCGCCGGCGAGCGTGAGCTCGTGCACGATGTGTTCGGGCAGGGCTTGGCGCAGCTCGGGCAGGGTGGGCACGGCATGGGCATGGATTTCTGCGCCTACGCGGGAGGCGGCAAGGATGTGTCCGAGGTCTTGGGCAAGCCCGTCGGAGATGTCTTGGGCGGCGGTGGCGAGGGGGAGAATGGCTTGCCCGAGGGCAACGCGCGGGGTGGGGCGCAGGCGGGCGGCTTCGCATTGGGCGAACAGCGTTTCAGGCAGCCTGATGTTGCCCCAAATATGGTGCAGCGCGGCGGCAGCCAGCCCAATTTGCCCCGACACCCAGATGTCATCGCCGTGTTGCGCGCCGCTGCGGCGCAAGGCTTTGCCTGCGGGCAACTCGCCCGTGATGGCGACGTTGAAGGCTAGGTTGCCTTGGGTGGTGTCGCCGCCGATAAGCGTGATGCCGTATTGGCGCAGAATAGTAAATAGGCAGCCTGAAAAGGCTTGCAGCCACGGCTCGTTGAGCTCGGGTAGAGCGGCGCTGAGCAGCACCCAGCGCGGTTGCCCGCCCATGGCGGCGATGTCGGAGATATTGGTGGTGAGGATTTTGTGGGCGATGGCTTGGGGCGGGTCGCTGGGGAAAAAGTGGCGATTGGCGAGCAGCATATCGCTGCTGAAACAGAGGTCAAACCCTGCGCGGGGGCGGATGATGGCGGCATCGTCGCCTATGCCGAGCAGCAAGTCGGGGTCGGGCGGCTGGGGGAGGGCGAGATGGCGGCGGATAAAGCTAAATTCGGTAAGCGGGGGGTTGGGCATTTTCAGGCTGCTTTGGTGTGGGTTGGTTGGGGATATTTCAGGCTGCCTTTGGGGCGGACAGCTTGTGTTGTGGGGGCTTGAATGCAAGCGATGCGATTATACGTTGCACTATGGGGCAAAGGCAGCCTGAAAATGGGGCAGGGCATTTCAGGCTGCCTTTGCGCTTGGATTATTTTTTGCCAGAGCAGGCGTTTCGCCGCCTACCACGAGCAGGGGCAAGCCCCTGCACCCCGCCGTAGTTCAACCATTTGCAGCTTTATCTTGCCCAAGCTAAAAGGCAGCCTGAACACGGGTTTTCCGTTTCAGACTGCCTAATATTGATTGCTTTATGTGAGCTCAATTAAATTCAAATCGCACCCAAATACCAAAACTAAAATTTCTTGTTGTTCTCTCTAAGTTTTTTAACTCGTTCGGCTCGCTCCGCTTTTGATTTATCGCATTTGTCTTGGCTGGGATTGTCTAGGCAACTCTCTGAATGGCAAGCAGCTAAACCAAAAATAAGACAAAAAATCAAAGGGCGGATAGAGTACGCCGTTGATAAGCCGCCCAATGTTTTACGAATAAAATCCATGTTGGTTTCCCAAGTGTTAAAATTCGTAATTGTAGATTTGGCGGCACAGCCGAACCAGCCACCCACAGCGCAAAAAATAGCCCGATTGTGGGGGCATTTAACCAAGTAAGGAGCATTGATGAACGTAAACGAAAAAATCCGTATGCTGCGCGAGCTAAACCATTGGTCGCAGGAGGAAATGGCAGAACGGCTGGAAATGTCGCACAACGGTTATGCCAAGATTGAGCGCGGCGAAACCAAACTCTATTTGGAAAAACTGAACCAGATTGCCCAAGTTTCTAATATTGACCTTTCAGAATTGGTTGCCAACCACGATAAAAGCATTTTTTTCTTTTTGCATGGAACGTGTAATCAAGCCGTTAATTATTACGGCAGCGGCAATCACGATGAAATAGCTGAAATTGAAAAACTGAAACTCATCATTGGGCATAAAGATGAGCTTATCGCGCAAAAAGATAAAGAATTGGCGGCGCAGCAAGAAATTATTGCATTGTTGAAACAGCAAATAAACAAATAGTGGTCAATCCTTAATCAAAAGGCAGCCTGAAAAGCCCAATTCCGCTTTTCAGGCTGCCTATTTGCTATTCTGTTTACTCCGTTCTACGCCATCTTCGCCATTTCCGCTTCCACCCAAGCCATGGTTTCGCCAAAGGCGGGGCGGGCGGTGTGGCGGGCGATGTAGGCATCAAACACATCGCAGGCGATGCCTTCCACGGGTTTCACACGGGTGAACTGCACCAGCAGCATGGTGTAGTAGAGGTCCAGCGCGGAAAATTGGT
Organism: uncultured Kingella sp.; assembly: GCA_963551505.1. Lineage (GTDB taxonomy): Bacteria > Pseudomonadota > Gammaproteobacteria > Burkholderiales > Neisseriaceae > Kingella_B. The sequence goes on along the minus strand of CAUVGV010000073.1, from coordinate 2,914 downwards.
TGCCGACGATAAAGTCGTGCCGCGCCAAATGGTCGCGCAATACGCCGAAGGCGGTATCTAAATCGCCGTAGCCGATGGTTTTGCGCCGTTCGGCATTGCTGGGGATTTGGTTGAGACGGTCAAACGCGGCGTATTCCAAATTGATGGCGAAGCAGAGCCAGCGGTAGTATTCGCCGCGCGCTAGGCTGCCTGCGGCGGGAATCAGATTGCGTTCGGGGAACTGCTCGGCAAGGAAGGTAACGATGGCGGCGGCTTCGGTAATCACCGTGCCGTCTGCTTTGAGCGCGGGCACTTTGCCCATCGGGTTCACGGCAAGGTAGTCGGCGGACTTCATCTCCTCGCCAAATGGAATCAGCACGGTGTCAAAGGTTGCGCCGCATTCGCGCAGCATCCACGCCACGCTCATGCCGCGTGATTTTGGGTGGGTGTAAAAAGTGAGTTTTTTCATGGCATTGCCTTTCGCGGTTGGGAAAAGCGTGATGATACACGAGGCGAGTGTCAGAATGTGTCAGCAGCGTTTGGGTTGGTTCTGCGTTTGGGTGTTTCAGGCTGCCCATCGCCCAAAGGCAGCCTGAAACGCTATTGCCCGTTTCAGGCTGCCTACGCTACCATTGATGGCGGCTGTGAATCCATGTCAATCCAACCATTCAAACCATCCGCACGCATCAGCCAGCCTTGCCAAACCTCAAATCTCTCCAAAGGAAACCCCATGCTATCCAAACCATGCCTTATCATTGCCGCGCTATTTCTGCTTTCAGGCTGCCTAGCTGTAAGCCAAAGCGCGGTTAATCTATCCGAAGCCTTGGGCGGCGAACCGTTTGACGGCGTACACCTTGCCCGCCATCGCCCCAAGCTGCCGCGCCCCGCCGCGCCTGAAACGCTTGCCCCTGCTGGCACGCCCGATGGCGCGTATGCCACTACCCATTCGCAAACAGGCTTAACGCTCAAAAGCCGCGTGCAGGCAGGGCGTTTTGTGGACGCGGTGGATGTGTATTACCCCAACGGCACCTTGCAATCGCACACGCCCATCGCCAACGGGCAAGTGCACGGCTGGTCGCAAGGCTACGCGCCCGATGGCACATTGCGCAGCCGCATTTTCTACCAACGCGGGCAAGCAACGCGCTGGGAGCGATACGATGCTCACGGCAAACAAACCGACCACGGCGATTTTGCGCCGTAAACATAAATTGAGGCAGCCTGAAAACGGTTTTTTCCATTTCAGGCTGCCTTTACGCTGCCAGCGCGTTTAATTTCGCCAGCACGCGCTGGGCGTGTTCTGCGGCTAATTGCTGTTGCGCGGCAACGGCGGCGGCATCATCGCGGTTGGTGTAGCTGATGCCGTTGGTGTACACCGCGCCTTGGTAGTCCAAGCCGCACAGCGTGGCGGTGGTTTCAAACTGGGGCAGGTAGTCTTCCACGGTGTGTTTGAACGCGCCGTCTTTTTGGTAAACGGCGGCGGACGCGCCTGTGGTAAACGAAATCAGCAATTTTTTGCCGCCCAATTTGCCTTTGCTGCCGTGCGAGAAGCCGTGCAGGAACACTTTGTCCAGCCACAGTTTCATCAAACCAGGCATGGCATGCCATGAAAAGGGGAATTGCAACACGATGATGTCGGCTGCGAGCAGCGCGGATTGTTCGGCTTTAATATCAAATTGATAGCTGGGATAGAGCGCGTCCAAGCGGCAGATTGCGGCTTGCCCAACGGCGGCGGAGCGGGCAGAGGGGGCGGATGAAGCGGCGCGGGATTTTTTGGCGCGGCGGGGGGCAGCCTGAAAAGGGGTTTTAGCTTGGTAACTTCGCTGTGTTACGCAGGTGGCTTTTAGGCTATGGGAAAGATGGCGGCAAAGGTTGATGTTGCGCGGGGTGCAGGGGCTTGCCCCTGCTCGTGGTAGGCGGCGAAACGCCTGCGCTGGGAATATAGTCGCTCCACACAGCCTTATACAGCGTTGGCTCGCCTTGCTGTACTACTTGTACTATCTGCGGCTCGCCGCCTTGTATAAGACTGTGTGGAACGACTATAACAAAAACGCTTAAAGGCAGCCTGAAAACGGGAAAATCCATTTTCAGGCTGCCTTTGACTAATCGGGCAGTTCCAGCAGCAAGCCGTCACGGTAGCCGTTTTGTCCGATTTCGTTCGGGTAGCCCAGCGGGTTGATGATGATGCGGCAGCCATCTTGTTCGCCGTCAAAGGCTTGGTGGGTGTGCCCTTGCTGAACAGCGTGCCGCCGACAAATGTCCAGCCGCCAAATTCGATGATGCGGTTTTCGGTAAGCAGCGGAGCATCGGCGGTGATGAGTTCGCGCGGCAGCTCGTCGATGTTTTCGCCGTAGTAGTCGTGGTTGCCGAGTACGAATAGACAGGGTTTGCCCGCGCGGCGGCAGGCAGCCTGAAAGGCTTGTGCGCCGCTGCGCCCGTTGCCGAAGTCGCCCGCGTGGACGATTAAATCGGCTTCGGGGTGCGGGGTGATGGGGGTGTCGTGGGTGTCGGAGAGGAGATGGAGTTTCATGGTTTGGGGGCTCTGCAATACGGACGGATTTTCAGGCTGCCTTTGCGCTGGGGGTGCTTTGCTTTATAGTGTGCGTTTCTACACACCGCACAGGAGCATAAAATGAGTTTTATTGGTATGATTATTATCGGTTTTTTTGTCGGTTTGGTGGCGCGTGCCATTTTGCCGGGCAATAATAAAATGGGCTTTTGGCTGACTTCGGGGCTGGGGATACTCGGCTCGGTGGTGGCGGGTTTTCTGGGGCAGCAGCTGGGCTGGTACACCATCGGCGAGCCTGCGGGCTTTGTGGCTTCGGTATTTGGTGCGGTGCTGATTATGGCGGTGCTTGGCGGCGTGCGCCGTTAGTCTGTTTTTATAGTCGCTCCACACAGCCTTATACAGCGTTGGCTCGTCTTGCTGTACTACTTG
>CAUVGV010000072.1:0-10981 GCA_963551505.1 uncultured Kingella sp. | reverse complement strand
CCCCTGCTCGTGGTAGGCGGCGAAACGCCTGCTCGGGCAAAAGATTGGGAATGTTTAGAGGCAGCCTGAAATGCAAATTTATTTAGCAAAAGCCATTTGGTGGGGCAGCAAATGATTTTGTTTTTTCAGGCTGCCTTTGGGCTGGGCAAGGGTTTAGCAAACGGCGTGCACAGCGAAGCTGCACACCCTACGGCTGCTGATGGTTAGGCAGCCTGAAATCGTTTGAAGCCACGGCGTTAAACCAGCCGCAGCCGTTGCAATTCGCTTTCTATGTCGCGGCGTGTCCAGCCGTTGGCGGCGGCGAGCATCATCAGGGCGGTGGCGGTTTCTAGGTTGCAGCGTCCGCCGTTGATTGCGCCTGATTGGCGTAGGGCGTTGCCTTGGGCGTACACGGCGGCGGCGTTGCCGTGTGGCACTTGGCTGATGTTGAGCAAATGTTTGCCTGCTTGGGTGTAGCGTTGGATGGCGGCAAGCAGCGCGGGATGGGCGGGGGCGTTGCCGTGTCCGTAGCTGAGGAGGATGGCGGCATCGCTTTCGTTGGGGTTGAGCTGGGCGGCGGCGTTGTCCAGCATATTACTGGGGGTGAGGAGGATGGGGACGACGCGGGTGTGGGGGTTGAATTGGCGTTTCAGGCTGCTGCAATAGGGGGCGGGGGCATTTTCAGGCTGCCCGTTTTCTATTGGGCCTGCGCGCATGGGGGGGTTGGCTCCGCCGTCGGGGTCTTCGGTGTTTGTTTAGCTGCCGCCGAGGGGGGGGATGAGTTTGCCGTTAAAGGCGAGCAGTACGCCGTGCACGCTGGGGTTTTGGATGGCGGCGAGGGCGGTGTGGAGGTTGGCTGGGGCATCGCTGTTAGGTGCGCCGAGGGGCTTTTGTGAACCTGTTAGGATGATGGGTTTGCCTTGCGGATTGAGGGCGAGGGCGAGCAGGTTGGCGGTGTAGGCGAGGGTGTCGGTGCCGTGCAGAATCAGGATGGCGTCGTGTTCGCAAAGGACGGTTTGCAGCAGCGCCAGCCAGTTTGCCCAGTCGTGCGGATTGAGCGCGGAGCTGTCTATCAGCGGCTGGCAAATGTGCCATGTGGTTTGGATGCCGCTCTCTTTCAGGCTGCCTGAATGGTCTTGCAAGGCGGTGGCGACGATTGCTTGGCTGGGTTGCAAGCCTTGCGGGGTTTGCGTCATGCCGATGGTGCCGCCTGTGTAGAGGATGTAGAGGGATTTCATGGGGTGGGAATGGGGGGATGGATGAGGCAGCCTGAAATGCGTTTTTTGGTTTTCAGGCTGCCTTTGGGGTTGGGAGAATGGGTGGCTTGGGCGATGGCTGCGTGGCTTGCCTTGCTCTTTGGGGTTGTGCTTGGCGATAAATAAGCTGATTTTATTTTCAGGCTGCCTTGGGTATATGAGGCAGCCTGAAATCTTGGCAAAGATTGCAAGCGATGGAGCGTTGGTGGCTCGCCAACATCTTGGTAAGCCAGCCATGCTCTGTTTAATAAAACCATTTGGTGACGAGCCATCGCCGCTCCATTTAGATTTCAGACTACCTCTGGGCTATTAAAGGCAGCCTGAAACTGTCTGCACATGGTTTACACGGCTGTGATTATATTTACACCTTGCCTGCAAATTTGCGTTTGCGGCTGCGTCGCCATTCCCATGCGTAGCCGCCGATGATGGGCAGCGCAACCAGCACGGCTTTAAATGTCCATGTGGCGTACCACGGTTTATTGAGCACGATAACGCTGGTGGCATCCACGGCAGCGGTGTGGCGCAGGGCGAACCAGTCTAGCCACGGACACCAGCAGGCAACGAACAAGCCGAGCAACACGGGGTAGAACAAAAAGGCTTTTTCGTGCGTCCACAGCCAAAAAAAGGCGACGAGCCACAGCAGCGTGCAGCCTGTAATCATCAGCGTGTATTTGAGCGAGGCGGCGGTTGCCCAGCCTGCGAGGAAGTAGGTGAGGGCAAGAAAGGCGATGCCGACTAGGATAAGGAGGATTTCTTCGGGGCGTTTGAACATGGGGGATTCCTTTGGGGTGGATGAGAATGGATGAGGCAGCCTGAAAAAGGGGCGGGGTGCTTGCTGGGCAACGAGTTGCCCACCCTACGGGTTGGGCGCGGGCATGAATATTAGGCAGCCTGAAAAGGAGTTGCGCGTGGGGTGCAGGGGCTTGCCCCTGCTCGTGGTAGGCGGCGAAACGCCTGCTCTGGCAAAAAATAGGTCATGCGCGGGCATGATGAAATAAACCACCGCCCTACTCCGCGCCTTGCCCAACGCCTGTTTCAGGCTGCCCCAAATCCCGCGCCAGCGTTTCCAGCTTGGCTAAATGCTCGGGGAACTCGCGTGCCAATTCGCGTTCGCTGCGCGTGGCCGACATGGCAAAGCGGGTGCTGCCATCAGGGTGAAACAGCAACCAAGCGCGTTTTTCGCGGATGTAAAACATAAACACCGTGCCCAGCACCAGCAGCACCGAGCCGATGTACACCAAGCTCGCGCCCGGCGATTTGGTCATCTGCAAGCCCGACATATTCACTTGCTTAAACGTGTCCATTTGCAGCAGCACGGGCGATTGAAATTTGGTCAGCGCGGTGTAGCCATCCATGCTGTTCAAAATAAAGCGATTGCGCGCCTCGCCCGCAGCCATAGTCGGCAGCCTGAAATCGTTTAACGCCTGCGTCAGCGCCACATCCATGCTGCTATACAAAATCTGATACATGATTTCGCCTGTTTTTTGCTGCGCTTCGGCGGGTACATTTTGCTGAATATGCTCGTTAATCGCAATGTAGCCGCCCTCGGCAAACTGGCGCAGCAGGTTCTCCACCGCCAGCTTAAAATCGGCGCGCATATTTTCGTTTACATTGGCAATCGCGGTTTGCACGATTTGGTCGCGCTTTTCAGGCTGCATCAGCGTGGCGCGCAACGCCATAAAGCTATCCAACTTGTTTTGCCCATCGGCGGGCAGCATCAGCCAGCGATACGGCGCGTTGATGTCGCTGCGCTCGCCCGTGGCAAAAAACTTCGCCCCCTCGCGCTCTAACGGCAGCATATAGTTCACATATTCATGCGCCTGCCCCGCCGCATCGCGCAGCTTAAACATAATCGTTGGACCAACGTTTTGAAACTGCTTGGGCTGCGCCACGCTGCGCACATCGTGTTGGACTGCCTCGCCCGCCGCCGTGTTTTCCACGTTAAACACGCGCAATTCGCCCAGCTCAAACTGATATTTTTCCTTGCCCAAATCCAGCGGAAAGGCGCGTTGCGACACCACATCCAGCATCACAGGCGGGTTTGCGCCGCGCAAATCCCAGCTTTGAAAACGCACATCCGAGCCGCCATCGCCATAGGTGGATTGGTAAATCGTGATGCCGTTGATGGTAAGGGGATGGTTCACGCGGATGGTCTGCGCCACGCTGTTGCCGCTGGCTTTATCGGTTACCACAATGTCGCTGGCAAAATCTTTGGGCATCCCTGTGTTGTAAAAATCAATGTGAAACTTTTTCAATTCCAGCGTAAACGGCAGCTCTTGCAGCAGCAAGCCCTTATCGGCATTGATAAACGCCGCTTCTATCGTTTGCCCCTCCACCACTTCGGCATTGGCGCGAAACGATAAATTGCTCGCCGACAAGCGCGATGCAGCCTGAAAATCACGCACGTATTGGCTGCTGGTATCGGGCACAATTTTGCCCGTGAGCATACCGATTTTCAGCAGCAAATTGCTGTCCACCAAGCCGCCCAAGCAAATCACGATAATCGCCGCGTGGGCAAAAATATAGCCCCATTTGTTCATCGCGCCTTTTTTTGCCGACAGCAACACGCTGCCATCCTCGCGCGAAGTTATCCGCGTTTGAAAGCCGTTTACCTGCCAATATTTTGCTGCGATTTCCGTTTTCAGGCTGCCTAAACTGCTGGGCAACAGCGCGGTGTGTTTCATGTGCGCGAGCGATTTGGCGGTGGTTTGCGTGCGAAACGAGCGCATCTCGCGCAAAAACGGCGGCACGTTGCGCCATAAGCATAAGCTCGTGCTCAACACCAAAAACAGCATAATTAGCGTGAACCACGCCGAAGCGTACACGTCAAACAAGCCCAAAAATTCAAAGATTTCCGTCCAAAACGCGCCAAATTTGACCACATAATTTTGCTTGGGCTGATTTTGCTGCAACACCGTGCCCACGATAGACGCAATCGCCAGCACCGACAGCAACGCCACTGCAAAGCGCATGGAGCTTAAAAACGCAAACCACGGGCGGCGGATTAACGGGATTTTTTGCGAAGATGATTGGGGCATGGCAGGGGATGTTTACAAAGTTAAGATGGGGAAAACCAGATGAAAACGCGGATTATTAGGCAGCCTGAAATCCAAAATGAAGCGGCGACGGCTCGCCGCCGAATGGCTGATTAAACATCGCATGACTGATTTGCCATGATGTCGGCGAGCCGCCAACACTCCATCGGTTGTAGATTTTGCAAAAGTTTCAGCCTGAAAAGGCGTTGCAAAGCATAACAAAATACATTTCAGGCTGCCTAACTAAAACCACATTAGGCAGCCTGAAAGCCTTAATCGCCCTTACTTCAAGCCTTGAATATAAGTGCTCACCGCGCGGATGTCGTCTTCGCTCATGCGCGAAGCGATGTCTTCCATGATGCTGTTGGGCGATTTGCGCTCGCCTTTGGCATACAGATGCAGTTGGTCGGCGATATAGCCCTCATGCTGCCCGCCTACGCGCGGAAAGCCTGAAAACGTTGTGCCGCCCGCAGGATAGCCCGCGCCCGCAGGCCCGTGGCACGACATACACGCCGGGATGCTCTTGCCGGGCAGGCCCGAACGGAAAATGGTTTTGCCTAACTCGGGGTTGGCTTTGGGGTTGGCTTCGCCCGCTTTGGCCTGCTGCGTGGCGAAATAAGCGGCGATGTTGTGCATATCGGCTTCGCTCATGTTTTGCACGATGGGTGCCATCACCGCAGAATTGCCCGTTTTGCGCTCGCCTTTTTTGATGTCTAGCATTTGCTTGAAAACATAATCGGCGTGTTGCCCCGCAATTTTGGGATACATGGCGATGGTGCTGTTGCCATCCACCATGTGGCAACCTGAACAAACCATAGCAGCTTGCTTGCCTTTGTTTACATCGGGCGCTGCCGAAGCCAAACCGCAAGCCGCGAAAATTGCCAACAGAGTTAAACGTTTCATGGAAAAAGTGCTCCTGAATTTTTTATATATTGTTTGGCGGTTAAAAACCGAGAATCTTTCAAACGTGGTATTCTAGACCAAATTCACAAATCTTTACAGCCATGAACAATCTATTCCAAAACGCCAAGTTTTTCACCACCGTAAACCACCTTAAAGATCTGCCCAACACGCCCGCCGAAATCGCCTTTGTGGGGCGCAGCAATGCGGGCAAATCCAGCGCAATCAACACGTTATGCAGCCATGTGCGCTTGGCGCATGTGTCCAAAACCCCTGGCCGCACGCAGCACATCAATTTTTTTGAGCTCGCCAACGGCAATTTTATGGTGGATTTACCTGGCTACGGCTACGCGCAAGTGCCCGAAGCCGTCCGCACCCATTGGGTGAAGCTGCTGGGCGATTATTTGCAAACGCGCAAACAGTTAATCGGCTTGGTGTTGATTATGGACGTGCGCCATCCGATGAAGCCGCTGGATATTCAGATGCTGGACTTTTTCGCGCTCACGGGGCGACCCGTGCATATTCTGTTGTCCAAAGCCGATAAACTCTCTAAAAACGAGCAAATCAAAGCCCTTGCCGCCGTTAAAAAAGCCTTGAAGCCGTTTGCGGAGCGGCAAGCCGTTTCGGTGCAACTGTTTTCCAGCTTAAAAAAGCAAGGCGTGGAAGAAGTAAACGAAGTGGTGGCGGGCTGGTTTGAGACTTTTCAGGCTGCCGATGCCGGGCGCGAAGAACACGATGCCACGGGCGCATAGCCTTGCCTTTGCCCGCCCGTTTTGCCAACCGAACCGCGCGCGCCGGCTTTCAGGCAGCCTGAAAATGCTTTAAAATCCGCCCCGTCATTCAACCGCAGCCTGAACCGTTTTCAGGCTGCCTTTTATTGGAAATCGGAAACTTATGAACCCCTTATTGCAAGACCTCCAAGCCCGCGGGCTCATCGCCCAAACCACCGACATCAACGAACTCTCCAAGCTGTTAGACAGCGAAAAAATCGCGCTCTATTGCGGCTTTGACCCCACCGCCGACAGCCTGCATATCGGGCATCTGCTGCCCGTGCTGGTGCTGCGCCGTTTCCAAAACGCGGGGCACACGCCCGTGGCCTTGGTGGGCGGCGCAACCGGCATGATTGGCGACCCCAGCTTCAAAGCCACCGAACGTAGCCTGAACACGCCCGAAACCGTGGCAGGCTGGGTGGAAAGCATCAAAAACCAGCTCACGCCGTTTTTGAAATTTGACGGCGAAAACCCTGCCATTATGGAAAACAACGCCAATTGGTTCGGCAGCATGAACTGCTTGGACTTTCTGCGCGACATCGGCAAGCATTTTTCCGTGAACGCCATGCTGGCAAAAGAATCAGTGCGCCAACGCATTGAACGCGAAGACCAAGGCATCTCGTTCACCGAATTCTCCTACGCGCTGTTGCAAGGCTATGATTTTGCTCAATTAAACACACGCCACAACGTGCAATTGCAAATCGGCGGCTCAGACCAATGGGGCAACATCACTTGGGGCACGGAAACCACGCGCCGCCTAAACGGCAAAACCGTGCACGGCATGACCTTGCCGCTGGTTACCAAAGCCGATGGCACCAAATTCGGCAAAACCGAAGGCGGCGCGGTGTGGTTGAACGCGGCGAAAACTTCGCCCTATCAGTTCTACCAATTCTGGCTCAAAGTTGCCGATGCCGACGTGTATAAATTCTTGAAATACTTCACCTTCCTGAGCATAGAGCAAATCGACGCGATTGAAGCGGCAGACAAAGCCAGCAGCGCCAAACCCGAAGCACAACGCATCCTCGCCGAAGAAATGACGCGCCTGATTCACGGCGAAGCCGCGCTGGAAGCCGCGCAACGCATTACGCACAGCCTGTTTTCAGGCGACGAAAGCAGCCTCACCGAGCAGGATTACGCACAACTGGCGCTGGACGGCCTGCCCGCGCTGCACGTTTCCCATTCAGGCAGCCTGAATGTGGTGGAAGCGTTGGTGCAAGCGGGTTTGGCAAAATCCAACAAGGAAGCGCGCGGCTTTGTGCAAAGCAACGCGGTGCTGATTAACGGCAGCGCGGCAGAAGCGAACAACTCCAACCACGCCGCCGAAAAACCCGACGATTTGTATCTGCTCACCGACGCGCACAAACGCTTTGGCAAATACACCATTATCAAACGCGGCAAGCGCAATCATGCCTTGCTGGTGTGGGCGTAATCCATCGTTGGTTTTCCGCCGCCGCTTTGATGTTTGGGCAGCCTGAAAACCGTTTGCCGTTTTCAGGCTGCCTTAGTCTGTTGAATGAATGTTCCCGCTTTCACCACCATGAACAAAATCCGCCTCCAACCCCACATCATCCTTATCGCCCTCAACGTCGCCATTTTCCTGCTGCAAGAATCGGGCTTCGATTGGCGGACAGAAGGCGCGCTATGGCAGCCTGAAAACCCGAATTACCATATCTGGCAATGGTTTACCCACATGTTTTTACACGAAAGCCTGATGCACTTGGGCTTTAATATGTTTGCGCTGGGCTCGTTTATGCCGCCGCTGCTGCGCGTGTGGACGGCCAAGCGCGTGTGGGCGTTGTATTTTGCTTCGGGCTTGGCGGGCGCGGCGGCGTATTTGCCGTTTATGGCGAGCAACGGCTCTATGCTCGGCGCATCGGGCGCGGTGTTTGGCGTGCTGGCGGCGTTCTCCGCCGTGTATCCCAAAGCCCCGCTGTCGCTGATGTTTATCCCCGTGCCCGTGCAAGCGCGGTATTTGGTGGGCGGTTTGGTGTTATACGAAGTGTTTGCCCAGATTTCGGGCGTTTCCTTGTTTGGCGACAACATCGCCCACATGGCGCACGGCGGCGGCGCGTTGATGGGCTGGGCGTTTGCTTGGCAATGGCAACGGCAGATGCAACGTTGAGATACTAAAAGGCAGCCTGAAACGAGAAAATGCCGTTTCAGGCTGCCTACACCCCACTCCATCCCCCCGCCGCAACTGTTAAACCCTGTAAAGCAGCCTGAAAACACGCTATAATCGCCCCCGTTTTTCAGCCCATCAACAAGAGACCCCATCATGAATCTCCACATTATTGACCACCCATTGGTTCGCCACAAACTCACCCTGATGCGCGAAGCCGATTGCAGCACAGGCAAATTCCGCACGCTCACCAAAGAACTCGCCCGCCTGATGACCTACGAAGCCACGCGCGATTTTGAAACCGAACAACACGAAATCGACGGCTGGTGCGGCAAAATCCAAGGCGAGCGCATCAAAGGCAAAACCGTAACCGTCGTACCCATTTTGCGCGCAGGCTTGGGGATGCTGGATGGCGTGTTAGACCTAATCCCTGGCGCAAAAGTGAGCGTGGTTGGCTTGCAGCGCGACGAAGAAACCTTGCAGCCCGTGTCGTATTTTGAAAAATTAGTGGACAAAATGGATGAACGCCCCGCGCTCATTATTGACCCCATGCTCGCCACAGGCGGCTCCATGGTTGCCACGATAGATTTGCTCAAACAAAAAGGCTGCCGCAACATCAAAGCCCTTGTGCTGGTTGCCGCGCCCGAAGGCGTAAAAGCCGTAAACGCCGCGCATCCCGATGTAAAAATCTACACCGCCGCGCTAGACAGCCATCTTAACGAAAACGGCTACATCATCCCTGGTTTGGGCGATGCGGGCGACAAAATCTTCGGCACGAAACACTAAGCCCCAAGGCAAACCCCAAAGGCAGCCTGAAACCTTATCCGATGCACATTGCGCTTCGCCCGTTTTCAGGCTGCCTCAACCGCTTTCAACATCAATCGTTTACAAAGGAACATCATGTCATTTCAAGCCAACCTCGCCCAAATGCCCAGCATAGACCACCTAAGCGGCTTAAACGTTTGCGATGCCGCAGGCAACGTGGTGCATCACATCCCCGCTGCCGAAGGCAAATTAGGCAGCCTGAAAGTGTATAACGCGCTGGCCGCCGAGTTTAACGGTGAACTCAACCGCTACGCCGCCGAGCAAGGCTTAATTTGGTTTGACGAACACGTGTTAGACGCGCAAAAACACGCAGGCAAGCATCCCAACATTGACCTGCTGTTTAAAGTGCAAGACGAAAATTTAAGCTACACGCTGCACCCGCTCGCCAAATAATCCGCCCATCCACTCCACCCTAAGGCAGCCTGAAAGCGCATCAACGGGCTTTCAGGCTGCCTCAGCTATCTAGTAACCCGCATCGTTCCCCCCGCCGAAAGCCCGCCCATGAACCTCCTCTTTATCGCCGACCCCCTCGCCAGCTTCAAAACCTACAAAGACACCACCTACGCCATGATGCGCGAAGCCGCCCAGCGCGGGCACACCCTATTCCACACCCTCGCCGCCCAGTTGAGCGTGCAAAACGGCAGCGTGGTTGCCCAAGCCAGCCAAATTCAATTTCTAGGCGCAAAGGACGACCACGACCACGCATGGTTTCAGGCTGCCCCCGCCCAAAGCATGGCTTTAACCGAGTTCAACGCCATCATCATGCGCAGCGACCCGCCGTTTAATATGCAATACCTTTATTCCACTCAACTGCTCACCCTCGCCGAGCAGCAAGGCGCGCGCGTGTTCAACAGTGGGCAAGCCATGCGCGACTACAACGAAAAACTCGCCATCCTGAACTACCCCCAATTCACCGCACCCACCATCGTAACCACCCGCGCCGCCGACGTGCGCCAGTTCCTTGCCGAGCATGGCGACATCATCGTCAAACCGCTGGACGGCATGGGCGGCATGGGCATTTTCAGGCTGCGTGAAAGCGACCCCAACATCGGCAGCATCCTAGAAACCCTGATGCAGCTAGACAGCCGCACCATCATGGCGCAACGCTACCTGCCCGCCATCGTGCACGGCGACAAACGCATCCTTATCATCGACGGCGAAGTCGTCCCCTACGCCCTCGCCCGCATCCCACAAAACGGCGAAACACGCGGCAACCTTGCCGTAGGCGGGCGCGGCGTGGCGCAAGAACTATCCGAGCGCGACCGCGAAATCGCCCAAAGCCTCGCCCCCCAGCTCAAAGCCCGCGGCATCTTGCTGGCAGGGCTAGACGTTATCGGCGACTGTCTTACCGAAATCAACGTAACCAGCCCCACAGGCTTCCAAGAAATCATGAAGCAAAAAGATTTTGACGTCGCCGCCCAATTTGTGGACGCGGTGGAGCGCAATGGGCAAGCGGTGTAAACGTTTCCATTATTTTCAGGCTGCCTCATACCAACCGAGGCAGCCTGAAATCCAACCAAGAGAAAACCATGCAACAATACCTAAACCTACTCCAACACGTTCTAAACAACGGCACCGACAAATCCGACCGCACAGGCACGGGCACGCGCTCCGTATTCGGCTACCAGATGCGCTTTGACTTATCACAAGGCTTCCCCGCGCTCACCACCAAAAAACTGCATCTCAAATCCATCATCCACGAGCTACTCTGGTTTCTATCGGGCGACACCAACATCCGCTATCTCAAAGAAAACGGCGTGCGCATTTGGGACGAATGGGCAGACGAAAACGGCGACCTCGGGCGTGTGTATGGCGCACAATGGCGCAGCTGGCGCGGCGCAAACGGCGAAACCATCGACCAAATCCGCAACCTTGTGCAGCAAATCCAAACCAACCCCAACAGCCGCCGCCTAATCGTCTCCGCATGGAATCCCGCCGAAGTGGACAGCATGGCGCTACCCCCCTGCCACGCGCTGTTCCAGTTTTACGTTGCCAACGGCAAACTCTCCTGCCAGCTCTACCAGCGCAGCGCCGATATTTTCCTCGGCGTGCCGTTTAACATCGCCAGCTATGCCCTGCTCACCATGATGCTCGCCC
>CAUVGV010000071.1:0-11008 GCA_963551505.1 uncultured Kingella sp. | reverse complement strand
CAGCGCAAACAGTGTGGGGATAACCAGCGCATCGGTTGCCAAAATGTAGCCCAAAAACGGCACGTGTTCGCCATCGGGCGCGCGCAGCATTTCCCAGAACACGCGCGAAAGCACCAGCCAGCGCGTTACCGCGGTTAAAAAACCAAAGCCCAGCGCCGCATCGCTCGCGCCCAAAAACGGCTTCAACGCCACCGCGTTCACCACGCCCACCGCCGCCCACACCAACACAAACACAGGCAAGCCATACAAATAAAATCGCGCAGGGCGAAAGCGCAACACTGCCGCCGCGCCCGCTTGCTGCGCCAATAGCCATAAATTCATACTCATTATATTCATTTTCAGGCTGTCTCAATCGTGTGCACAGCCGCAAGCGCAGCCATGCGCGTGGGTGGGTTCATCAGCATCGGCGGCATCATCCGCCAGCAAGGCTTCATAATCGCCGCTTTCAATCAGGCTAACCAATTCCGCCAAACTTTCCGAACCTTCTACCCAATCGCAAGGCTCATCGGCAGGCAAATCGGGCGGCAACACGGCAGCGATTTCAGGCTGCCATGCAATCCAATAACCATTGGCGGTGTGGTAAAACTGCGCGTTGGGGGCAAGGGGCGTGTCGGCGCTTTCGTTAATGCGGGTGATGATTTCTGGGGGCGGGGAGAGGGGTGTCATGGGGCATCCTTGTTGGTTAGGGGAGGCGTGAGGCAGCCTGAAAACGAAAGGGCGAATTATAGTGGGAAATGGGGGCGGCGTTGTAGGCGGTTATTATATATAAGGCAGCCTGAAAACCGTTTTTTGAGGTTTTCAGGCTGCCTATTTGAATTGGGAAGGTTAGCGAATGCCCATGCTTTCTAATTTTTGTAAATTTTCACGAGCAAGTGCTTTGGCTTCGTCATTTTCTTCTGTGTCTGGTTGTGCCAACACTTTTTGATACCATGCTTTTGCTTGCTGGAAATTTTGTGCTATTGCTGTCCCGCGTCCTTGGTGATACATCCAACCCAAATTGTATTGAGACATAGCATGCCCCTGATTAGCAGCTTTTTGATACCACATTACAGCTTGTTTTTCGTCTCGTGTTACGCCAAGACCAGTATCATACATCCATCCCAAAGTGAATTGCGCTCCAATATCTCCTTGTTGAGCCGCTTTTTTATACCAAAATACAGCTTGTTCATTGTCTTTGTCGTGATACATATTGCCTAAATTATATTGCGCCTCAGCAAATCCTTGATTAGCCGTTTTTTGATACCACTCCAATGCTTACTTATCATCCTGTGTTACACCTTCCCCATTTTCATACAACCAACCTAAAATTGATTGTGCTTGTGCGTTGCCTTGTTCCGCAAGTGGCTGCAACAGACGAAATGCTTCGTTGTAATCGCCTGTTTCATAAGCTGCTGTTCCTTGTTGAGGTTGAGCATTATCATTTACCTTTTCAGGCATTGTGCAAGCTAACAGTAGCATCGTGAAAGCCACGTTCAATAGTTTAAAAAACCTACGCAAATCAACCATCATCATTCCTTGTCTAACTAAAAATCCAGCGGCATCCCGCCGCCATTCATTTGTAAAACACACTTTAACCGCCAAGCGCAAAAAATCAGTTCCAGCAATTCTTTTGCTAACCACCCAAAGGCAGCCTGAAAATCAATTTTCACGTTTTCAGGCTGCCTTAAAGTTGGCAGTTCCAAATGTGTTTTCAGGCTGCCGAAGTGGAAAAGCGATTAACGAATACCTTGTTTTTTTAATGCTTGCAAGCCATTACGAGCGATTGCTTTGGCTTCGGCATTCTCTTCCGTATCAGGCTGCGCCAACACTTTTTGCCACCACAATTTTGCTTGCTGATAATTTTTTGTTGTTCCTTTTCCTTCGTAATACATCATAGCCAAGCTATTTTGTGCCGAAGCCAGCCCCTGATTAGCCGCTTTTTGATACCACGCTAATGCTTGTTGATAATTTTGTGCTACGCCACGCCCCTCACGGTACACATTGCCCAAATTAAATTGTGCTAATGGGTTATTCTGATTAGCGGCTTTTTGAAACCACGCCATAGCTTGTTTATCGTTTTGTGCCACGCCTTGCCCCTCTGCATACATTCCACCCAAATTGAGTTGAGCCATCGCAAAGTCTCGATTTGCCGCCTTTTGAAACCATGCCATCGCTTGCTTATAGTCTTTTTTTACGCCTTTTCCGTCTCGATACATCACACCCAAACTATATTGTGCTTCAACATCTCCCTGCTGAGCTGCTTTTTGAAACCATGCTACTGCTTGTTTATGGTCTCTTGCCACACCTAGACCATCCCGATACATTATCCCTAAATTGTATTGAGCATCAACTTCCCCCTGCTGTGCAAGCGGTTGCAACAGACGAACAACTTGACCGTAATCGCCAGCATCATAAGCAGCATTAATTTGTTGAAACTGAGCAGCATTATCCGCCCCCGCAGGCGCACTTAAAACTGAAACCAACGCCGCCAACACCCCATTCAACAGTTTAAAAATCTTGCGTAAATCAAACATCATTGTCTCTCCAAATTCAAAATTAAACGGCATACAGTCGCCATATCGTTAAACCATATTCCAGCCAAGTATCCAAAGGCAGCCTGAAAATCAATTTTCACATTTTCAGGCTGCCTCAATCAAACGTGCCATTAGCGAATGCCAGCATCACTCAATTTTTGCAAATAATCACGGGCAAATGCGCGAGCTTCCGCATTTTCTTTTGTATCAGGCTGCGCCAGCACTTTTTGCCACCATATTTTCGCCTGCTGATAATCCTGCGCCACTCCGCGACCGTTGGCATACATCATACCTAAATTGAATTGCGCCCCAACATGGTTTTGATTAGCTGCTTTTTGAAACCACGCCACCGCTTGTTTATCGTCTTGTGCCACGCCTTGTCCGTTGAGATACATCGTACCCAAATTGTGTTGCGCTTCAACGTGTCCCTGATGAGCCGCCTTTTGAAACCACGCTACCGCTTGTTTATCATCTTGCGCCACGCCTTGCCCATTGTGATACATCACGCCCAAACTAAATTGCGCCTCAACGTGCCCCCGATTAGCCGCTTTTTGATACCACATTGCTGCCTGTTTAGCGTCCTGTGCTACACCGAAACCTTCGTCATACATCACGCCCAAATTGTTTTGCGCATCAAGATTCCCTTGGTTTGCCGCCTTCTGATACCACGCCGCAGCTTGTTTGTAGTCCCGCGCCACGCCTTCGCCGTAAAAATACATCCAGCCAACATTATTTTGCGCAGTAGCATCGCCCTGATTCGCCGCTTTTTTATACCATGCAAGGGCTTGCTGATAATCCTGCGCTACGCCTTGCCCCTTTGCATACATCACACCCAAACTATTTTGCGCCTCAGCATTGCCTTGTTGTGCAAGGGGTTTAAACAGACGCAGAGCTTGGCTGTAATCGCCTGCATGATAGGCTGCGAAAGCCTGTTCTATTTGAAGAGGATTATCCGCCTGCGCAGGTGCAATAAAAAACGAACATAATGCCACAACCACCACATTCAACGGTTTAAAAAATCTACGCAAATCAACCATCATCATTCCTTGTCTAATTAAAAACCCAGCGACATTCCGCCGCCATTCATTTGCAAAGCACACTTAACCATCAAGCGCAAAAAATCCGTTCCAACAATTCTTTTGCCAACCGCCCAAAGGCAGCCTGAAAACCAATTTTCCCGTTTTCAGGCTGCCTCTCTCCCCGCCGCCAACCGCGCCACCACCCGCCCCAACTCCTCAGGCAACCCCGCCACTAAATCCAATTTCTCCCCCGACAACGGATGCGCCAACACCAGCCGATGCGCGTGCAAAAACATCCGCTTCAAGCCCAGCTTTTGCAAACGCCGGTTCGCCTGATAATCGCCATAGCGTTCATCGCCCGCAATCGGGCAGCCGCTCGCTTGCATGTGCACCCGAATTTGATGCGTGCGCCCCGTTTTCAGCGTCGCCTCCACAAGGCTCAACGCCGAAATGCCCACCGAATGCGTGAGGTAGCCTGAAAACGTGTCTAGCACGCGAAAAATCGTATGCGCCGACTGCCCCGCCTCGTCCACGCGCACCATTTTCTCGCCCGCCGCGCCCGTGTATTTCACTAGCGGCAGCCGCACATGGCGGTTTTCAGGCTGCCACGCGCCCACGCTCAACGCCAAATACACCTTTTTCGGGTGGTCATTTCGCAGCATCTCATGCAGCTTCACCAACGCGCTGCGCTTTTTCGCAATCATCAGCAAGCCGCTGGTGTCCTTGTCCAGCCGATGCACCAGCTCCAAATATTTCGCTTCGGGGCGCGATTGGCGCAGCTGCTCAATCACACCAAAGCTCACGCCACTGCCGCCATGCACCGCGATGCCGCTGGGCTTGTTGATGACCAACAGCGCATCGTCTTCAAAAATAATTTCAAATTCGCGCGGCGGCGCAGTTTTCAGGCTGCTTGAAACGCTTTTTTCCGCCACACGAATCGGCGGAATGCGAATATGGTCGCCATCTGCCACGCGATAATCAGGCTTGGCGCGGCGTTTGTTTACGCGCACTTCGCCCGCGCGAATAATGCGCTGAATATGGCTCTTG
Source organism: uncultured Kingella sp. (assembly GCA_963551505.1). Taxonomy (GTDB): domain Bacteria; phylum Pseudomonadota; class Gammaproteobacteria; order Burkholderiales; family Neisseriaceae; genus Kingella_B. The sequence continues at coordinate 6,429 of CAUVGV010000071.1, read as the reverse complement.
GGAACGCCTTTTAAAATTTTAATCAAATAGTTATCAAGGCGTTGCCCCGCTTCATGCTCGGCGATGCGGATATGATTGACTATTTCTTTGCTAAACGATGCCATTTTCTCTATAATCCGAAACTTGTTTTGGGCGGTTTCAGGCTGCCTAAAACGCCCTTTTCAGCGCATACGGCTTTGAAATAAAAGATGAATGAAACCAAACACATCGGCAGCCTGAAAATTGAATTGATTGCATACAAAGCCGTAGCCGCCCATTTTACAAAATAACGCACTTTGACGTTTCACTTTATTGGCAAACAGCCTAACCAATAAACCCAATAATCAAGTTGAACCCTAAGCCATAAGCCCGAAGACGACGGCTAACCCATTTTCTATTTGTTGCAACACAAATCAACACCCGCTCCAACCCAGCAAACCCAAGCTGTTCTATTGTTGGCATCACGAGCAGCAGCAAATCATCCCAAGGCAGCCTGAAAATCTCGTTACCCGCGATTTCAACCGCGCCGCCATTCCAGTTCTTTAATATCGCTCTTCACGCCCACACGCCGCACCGTATCGTTTTGTTTACGGCAGCACGCGGCAGGGCGGTTCAAAACTGATTATCTCAAAGTGCCTATTCATAAGGTACTGAAAACAAATGAAAAGAATGCTATTTAACGCCCGCCAAGCAGAAGAATTGCGCGTGGCGATTGTGGACGGTCAAACCCTGATTGACCTAGACATTGAAACGCTCGGCAAAGAGCAACGCAAAGGCAATATTTACACAGGCACCATCACCCGCATTGAGCCATCGCTGGAAGCCTGCTTTGTGGATTACGGCATGGACAGACACGGCTTTTTGCCGTTTAAAGAAGTCTCCCGCGCCTATTTTCAAGACTACGAAGGCGGCAAAGTGCGCATTCAAGACGTGCTTAAAGAAGGCATGCAAGTGATTGTGCAAGTGGAAAAAGACGAGCGCGGCAACAAAGGCGCGGCACTGACCACCTACATCAGCCTAGCAGGGCGATATTTGGTATTGATGCCCAACAACCCGCGCGGCGGTGGCGTATCGCGCCGCATTGAAGGCGAAGAGCGCGCCGAGTTAAAAGAAGCGATGGCGCAGCTAGACGTGCCGCACGGCATGAGCCTGATTGCCCGCACCGCAGGCATCGGGCGCACCGCCGAAGAATTGGCTTGGGATTTCAATTATTTATTGCAACTTTGGCGCGCCATTGAAGAAGCCGCCGCCGCCCATCCCGAGCCTTATTTGCTGTTTATGGAAAGCTCGCTGGTGATTCGTGCCATCCGCGATTATTTCCGCCCCGACATCGGCGAAATTTTGGTGGACAACCCCGAAGTTTACGAGCAAGTGTCTGAATTTATGAGCTATGTGATGCCCAATAATTTAGGCAGGCTGAAACTGTATGACGACCATATTCCGCTGTTTTCGCGCTTGCAAATTGAGCAACAAATTGAAACCGTGTTCTCGCGCGAAGTAACGCTGCCCAGCGGCGGCGCAATTGTGATTGACCACACCGAAGCCTTGGTGTCGGTGGACGTGAACTCCGCCCGCTCCACACGCGGCGCAGACATCGAAGAAACCGCGTTCCGCACCAACATGGAAGCGGCGGAAGAAGTCGCCCGCCAAATGCGCCTGCGCGACTTGGGCGGCTTGGTGGTGATTGACTTCATTGACATGGAAGACGCGAAGCATCAGCGCGAAGTGGAAAACACGCTTAAAGACGCGCTCAAACGTGACCGCGCCCGCGTGCAAATGGGCAAATTGTCCAAATTTGGCTTGTTGGAATTGTCGCGCCAACGCTTGCAACCCGCGCTGGCAGAATCCAGCCACATCGCTTGCCCACGCTGCGCGGGCACAGGCGTGATTCGCAGCATTGAATCCACTGCGCTACACGTTTTGCGCCTGATTCAAGATGCGGCGATGAAAGAAAACACGGGCGAAGTGCACGCGCAAGTGCCTGTTGATGTGGCGACATTTTTGCTCAACGAAAAACGCGCCGAGCTGTTTGGCATGGAAGAGCGGCTGGATGTGTCGGTGTTCCTGATTCCCAATCCGCATTTGGAAAACCCGCATTACGAGATTTCGCGCATTCGCGTGGACGATTTGGACGACAACGCCGCGCCCAGCTACAAGCGCGTAACGCAGCCTGAAAGCAGCGAAACCGTGCCGTTTGCCAACAAAAAAGGCGAAAAAGCCACGCGCCCCGAGCCTGCGGTGAAAGGCGTGCATCACGCTTCGCCGCCGCCCGTGGTGGCAAGCAGCAGCCAATCTTGGTGGGAGAGCTTTAAAGGCTGGCTGAAAAAACTGTTTGGCGGCGGCGCAAGCGAACCTGCCGCGCCTGCGAAAAAATCATCCAGCCGCAATGAACGCAGCAGCGGCACAACTGGCAAACGCAGCACCCGCCGCAACAAACGCCGCGAAAACAGTGAAGAAAAAACCGCCAACGGCAACGCCAATAACAATGGCAACAGCAGTAATAGCAACAACGGCGAGCACAAAAATTCGCGTGGACGCAATGCCAACACCGCTGCCAATACGGAAAACGCCGAAGCCAAACCGTTGATGCAGCCTGAAAACGCAGTGGGCAAAGCGGAAAAAGAACCGCGCACTAGCCGCAATAAAGGTGAGCCACGCAATCGCAACCGCAATCAGCAAAATGCCGAAAAAGCCGTGGATGCGGTGGATGAAAACAGCGTTGCCAACGTTGCCGAAGCACAAGGGCAGCCTGAAAAAGAGAGCGGCAAAAAATCCAGCCGCAACCGCAAGCAAAAACCCGTGGTGGTGCGCTTGGGCGACGAGGAGCGCAGCGAAAATGCCGACAACGCGAGCGGAAACAAACGCCGCCGCCGTCCGCAAAAACAAGGCGATGCCGTGCGCGTAACCGTTGCGCCTGCGTCCGATTCGGTGGCAGCGATTGGCGAGCGCGTGCGTCAAGCGGTGGCTCATGTGTTGGCGATTGAAGCGGGCGAAGTGCCGCCCAGCCGCTTGGCTGCGGGCGAGGCAGGCAGTCTGAAAACCGAAAACAGCAACGAAGCGGCGATGACAACGGAAGACGCGGTTGTTCGCCAAGCGAGTGCTTATGTGGAACAGGCGCAAATTGCCGTGTTGCATGGCAGCCTGAAAACCGAACGCGATGCGGTGGCAACCGATGCCGCCGCGCTGCAAGCGGTTGAAGCGGCAGATGCCGTTGCCAGCGATGCCGAGTTAGGCAGCCTGAAAACGGCGGATGAGGCAGCAGATGACGCGCAAGCAAACGCAGCGGAAGCGGTAGAAAACGCAGCGATTGCGCGGATTGCCACGCAAGTGGTTGCCGCCGCTAACGTGGCAAGCGAAGCCCAAACCGTTTCGCCTGCGCCTGCTGCTCAGCCTGCTTCGCCGTTCAACCTTGCCGAAATCGTTGCTGCATCGGGTTTGCAGTTTGTGGAAACCGATGCCGCCGCCCTTGCCGCCGAAGCCCAGCGTGAACAACCCGCGCCCGCGCCCTGTTTGCGCCGCAGCGATGTGCCGCGCGTGGAAGCGATGGCGGTGCAGGTGGATATGGTGCAAGTGGAAACGATTAAGTGATAAACATAAACCGCGTTGCTGGGATGGCAGCGCGGTTTTTGTTTTGTGGCAGCGGAAAGGCAGCCTGAAACGCGATATAGAGCAACGGTTGCCCCGATGCTTGCTGGCTTCGCAAAGATTGCGGATTGAATGCGCAGCCAACTTTCAGGCTGCCTAAACCCCCGTTCTGCCGCTAAAATACGCCTTTTATTTTCCATCCCCCATCAGGAGCAACCATGACTACTTACGCCCCGCCCCAATTTGAACAAAAAATCGTTGCGCCCGAGCAATTATCCGCCGCGCTGGCGCATTTGCCGCGCCCGCTGGTGTTCACCAACGGCTGCTTTGATATTCTGCACCGCGGACACGTTACCTATCTTGCCCAAGCCCGTGCGCTTGGCGCAAGCATGGTGTTGGCGTTGAACACCGATGCTTCGGTGCGGCGGCTGGGCAAGGGCGATGACCGCCCCATCAATGCGCTAGCAAACCGCGCTGCGGTGGTGGCGGCGTTGGAAAGCGTGAGCGTGGTAACGTGGTTTGATGACGCGACGCCAGCCGCGCTGATTGAAGCCATCCAGCCCGATGTGTTGGTGAAAGGCGGCGATTGGCAGCCTGAAAACATTGTGGGCGCAGCAGAAACGCTGGCGCGGGGCGGCAGCGTGCATTCCATCCCATTTTTGCATCAAACTTCCACCACGCAAACGCTGGCGAAAATTCGCGGCTAAACTTGCCCCGCCAAGGGCAGCCTGAAACGTGTTTTCCTGTTTTCAGGCTGCCTATGATTCCCCCAAAGGCAGCCTGAAAACCGATTCAGCCCAGCCCCCACCATAAGGAGACCCACCATGCAAGTTCACACTCCCGCCATAGAAAATGGCGTATTCCACGACCGCTTTGGCAAACGCGGCAGCGATTTCAGCCACAACGGCATGCCCAGCCGCTCCATCCCGTTTAGCATCAGCGATGCGCCCGCAGGCACGCAATCCTACGCCGTGGTGCTGGACGACAAAGACGCGGTTACCGCCGCAGGCTTTGTGTGGATACATTGGCTCATCGCCGATTTAACCGCCACCAGCGTGCCCGAAAACGACAGCATCGCCGCGCAAGGCTACACGCAAGGCGCAAACTCGTGGGCAAGCGTGTTGGGCGAATTAAGCATCGCCGAAGCCAGCGCATACGGCGGCATGACACCGCCCAACTGCCCGCACCGCTATGACTTAACCGTGTACGCGCTAGACACCCAGCTCAACCTGCCGCAAGGCTTCCGCTACAACGACCTGCACTACGCCATGCAAGGGCACATCCTCGCCACCGCCAGCGTAACAGGCACATACAGCAATTAGGCAGCCTGAAAACGGCTTCAAGCGCAAAACCCAACCCAAAGGACACCCCATGCTTTCCCACCACAACATCACCCTAAACAACCAAGCCCCGTTTGTACTCTTTGGCGGCATCAACGTGCTAGAAGACCTAACCAGCACGCTGCACGCCGCCGAACACTACATCCAAGTAACGCAAAAACTCGGCATCCCCTTCATCTTCAAAGCATCGTTTGATAAAGCCAACCGCTCGTCCATCCATTCCTATCGCGGCGTAGGGCTAGACGAAGGCTTGCGCATCTTCGCCAAAGTCAAACAAGAATTCGGCTGCCCCATCATCACCGATGTGCACGAACCACACCAATGCGCCCCCGTTGCCGAAGTGTGCGACATCTTGCAACTACCCGCCTTTCTCGCCCGCCAAACCGATTTGGTAACCGCCATGGCAAAAACAGAGCGCGTCATCAACGTCAAAAAACCCCAATTTCTCAGCCCCAGCCAAATGAAAAACATCGTGGAAAAATTCCACGAAGCAGGCAATGATCACATCATCCTGTGCGAACGCGGCGCACAATTTGGCTACGACAATCTGGTAGTGGATATGCTTGGCTTTGGCGTGATGAAAAAAACCTGCAACAACCTGCCCATTATTTTTGACGTAACCCACTCGCTGCAACAACGCGAAAGCGGCGCAGCCGCATCAGGCGGACGGCGCAGCCAAGTGCTAGACCTTGCGCTGGCCGGCATGGCAACAGGCTTAGCAGGCTTGTTTTTGGAAAGCCACGCCAACCCCAGCCAAGCCAAATGCGACGGCGCATCCGCCCTGCCGCTCGCCCAGCTAGAAGACTTCCTCGTGCGCGTGAAAGCCGTGGACGACGTGGTGAAATCGTTTGCGCCGATGGAGATTGCGTAACGCGGTTTGTGCCTTTTATTCGTTTCAGGCTGCCTTATCGTGTAGATGAGGCAGCCTGAAAACCAAATAGAGCGATGGATTTGAGCTTCGCAACCCCACTTCGCCATGCAAGCTACCCCAACCCTTCGCGCAGCCTGAAACAGAACATGGCGTATCGCCGCCATACCCACTCTTTCCGTTGCCGTAGCGCAAACATTTCAGGCTGCCTTTAAGCATCGCAAAGGCAGCCTGAAAACAAGATACACAATAGAACAGCAACAAAAAACCGTTTGGTATTACGCCAAACGGTTTTGCTTTGCGGGATAGATTGAAACCTTTACAAAATCCCAATAGCAGCCTGAAACCTAAAATGGAGCGGCGACGGCTCGTCGCCAACACTTCAAACATCGCATAACTGATTTACCAAGATGTCGGCGAGCCGCCGACGCTCCATCGGTTACAGGTTTGGCAAAGGTTTCAGCCTGAAAAAACAAAATCGCTTGGTGTCCTGCCAAGTGGTTTTTTGCTGGCTAGATTGGCTTTCAGGCTGCTTAACCCATCATATCGGTTTAACATTGTTGCCATTCCCATGCATACAGCCAGAAACCTTTACCAAACCCAAGTAGATTATATGGTTCATGTAAAGCCCTAATTTCGCATCTTTACACTTATTTA
>CAUVGV010000070.1:0-11232 GCA_963551505.1 uncultured Kingella sp. | reverse complement strand
GCCTTATAGGATAAGGTTTGTAGGGGTTTTTAGCACCTTTTTTGTCCTATATGCCGATTTTTCCATTTTCAGGCTGCCTCTATCCCATCCTTCAAAACTTCGGCAATTTCACCGCCAAATCTGCCGACCAAGCCTGCTGCCCATTGGTGCGCACATAGCCATTGCCCACCATGCCACCTTTGAGCAAACCCTTGTATTGCAACGCCGTTTCTTTCGGAATCCGCAGCTTCACTTTAAACATCAGCTTCGCCCGCTCGCTTGCCGTTTCCACGTTTTTTGGCGTGAATTGCGCTTCGGTGGCGATAAAGCTGATTTGGGCAGGGAACACCGCATCCACGCCATCCAGCTTAATCCGCGCCTCATCGCCCACTTTCAGGCTGCCTACTTGCGCCGTGGGCAAGAAAATCGCCATGCTCGCATCGCTAAAATCCAGCAAACTTACCACCTTGCTGCCCGCCCCCACCACATTGCCCACTTGCGCGATTCGGTATTCCACCACGCCATCTTTCGGGCTGGTGATTTGCATATCGTTGTTGGCAGACTGCGCCGATTTAAGCTGCGCCTGCCGCGCAGACACGCCCGCTTGCGCCTCCGCCACTTGCGCCTGCGCCTGCCGCACCGCCGCCAAGGCTTCCGCTTTCGCCGCCTGCGCCGCTTTCACCGCTGCCGCCGCGCCATCGCGTTGCGAACGGCGACGCTGCGTTTCCGCAGGCGAAACCAAATCTTCGCTTTGCATTTTGCCCGCGTTGTCCAATTCCATCTGCGCCAATTTTTGCTGATGAAGCTGCGCCGCAATCTGCGCATCCGCCCGCGCTACCGCTTCCTGCGCCTGTTTCACACCCGCTTGCGCCCGTTGCACCATCTCTTTCGCTGCTAACTCGCCCGCCTCTGCCTCTTCCACGCGGCTAGAAGTCATGTCCGACGATAGTTCCGCCAACACCTCGCCCGCTTTCACCTCGCAGCCCTCGTCCACCTTCATCGCTTTCACCCGCCCCGCATACAAGCTGGCGACATCAATGCGCTCCAATTCCAGCCGCCCATTAGACGCAACAATGTTTTCAGGCTGCCTATCCGCCTGCTGTTTTTGGTAAGCCACAAAGCCCGCCGCCCCCGCAGCCACAATCACCACAGGAATTATCCATTTTTTCATCGCGTTTCCTCCGCACTAAACAAAGCCTTGATTATCCAATCCACGCGCTGCGCCAGCGCATCATCCGTTAGTTGCTGCAAAATTGGCTGGCGCAATTCATCAGGCACCACGCCAATACGGCTAAACGTGTTCGCCGTCAAAATCGGCAGCAAAATGCTGGTTTGCAACTGGCTAATCACGTTTACCGCGTGTTCATCCGACATCTGCGGCGCGATTTCGGCAATGATTTGCCGCACCAGATGAAACATGTGCAACACCAAATCCTGCATACTTTTCTGCGCCGTTGCCACATTATCCGCGCAATCAATCATCATCCGCGTGACCCACGGCACTTGTTCGCGTAACGATAAGGCAGCCTGAAAATACAAGCGGCGCAAACGCTCAATCGGCGGCACATCGGCGGCAAATTCAGGCGCAAGCCAGCCGCATGCCTGCTGAAAATGCTGGGCAAACACCTGCGCCATAAAATCATCCTTGTTGGCAAACAAATGATGAAACAGCCCCGAGCTGAGTTTGGCTTGCGATGCCAACGCGCGCACGGATAATTTTTGATAACCCAGCTGCGGATAAAGTTGCTCCGCGGCCAAGATAAATTGTTGAGAAGATGAAAGTTCAAGCGACATAAAAGCAGTTGGACAGTCGTCCAATAAAGGTTAAAAAATGAGAACCTGTGTTCATTATTTGCATAGGCATATTTGATGACATAAAAGCGCGGATACAAGGCAAAAAGCGCAGCAAGGTGAACACCTTGCGAGCATTTTTAACGCGGTAGCCGCGTTTTTAGGGCATTAAAGATGCCTATGCAAATAATGAATATAGGTTCCAAGGCAGCCTGAAAATCATTCGCTTGCCTGTTGAAATGATGGATTGGTATGACGAGACCGAATTGTAGCCCAGCCCATCAGGTTGGTGCAATGTTTTCACGGCGTTTCAGGCTGCCTCAGTACCGCGAAACCTTGTATAATCCGCCGCGTAGGCAAAACAGACAGCCGCCGCGTGGCAACACGGGGAGGAAAGTCCGGGCTACACAGAGCACAATGCCAGCTAACGGCTGGGCGTGGTAACACGACGGAAAGTGGCGCAGAGAGCAAGACCGCCGATGGCGCAACGCGCACAGGCAAGGGTGAAAAGGTGCGGTAAGAGCGCACCGTGCCGTTGGTAACAACGCGCAGCAGGCTAAACCCCATTGGTAGCAAGACCAAACAGAACGCATTAACGCTGCTCGCCGAGCGTTCGGGTAGGTTGCTTGAACTTTGTGGCAACGCAAAGTCTAGATGAATGGCTGTTCAACGACAGAACCCGGCTTATCGTTTCGCCTGCACCCGATTATTCAAAGCACAAAAAGGCAGCCTGAAAACGAATTTCCCGTTTTCAGGCTGCCTTATCTTGCGCGGTTAAACGATTAGAAAATGGATTTAATCATGCCCGCAGTTGCCGCGATGCCACCAATCAAGCCCACTGCGCCAGCGGCTGTGCCCATTGCGCCGTTGATTTGATCGCGTTTGTTGGCACGTTTTTCACGCTCCAAAGCCAATTCTTCGGATACGTTAGCACGTTGGCGGCGGTGTTGTTCCAACTCGGCGCGTGAAAGTTGCGCTTCTTTGCGGTTACGCCCTGCTTTGATGGCGGCAGAATCGCTGCCGATTGCCATGTCGCCCACAGAGCTGCCGCTGGTGGTGCAACCTGTTGCGATGAATGCAGTTAAAACCAAGAATAGAATGTTATTTTTCATTGCATAAACTCCAAAGGATTAAAAATTAGTGCAGGATATACACTTTACGGTTGCCATAAGCGCGGTTGATGGCATCGGCTTCGTCCATCATTTCTTCGCGGCGTTCGCCACGGCGTTCGCGGCGTTCTGCGCGTTCAGCAGCTTGCACAGCGCGAGAATCGGCTTCCATAGCAGCAGATTGCTCAGGCGTGGGGTTGAAGTGTTGTGTGCCGTAGGTTACGCAGCCAGTGAGGCTTGCTACCAATACCAAGGATAATAGGGTGTGTTTTAACACGATGGGTTACTCCGTTTTAAGAAAAGTAAATGGCGAGAAAATTCAGCCATATGGAAAAGTTATATTGTACCTGAATAGGGAATTTTTCTTATTATTTTTACAAATTAAGCGGGGTTTATTGATAAAAATACCACATGAAATGTGTTTACATTCAGTAGTGTAGGTATAGAGCGAAACGCAAGGATGGCTTTTTGAGGCAGCCTGAAAAAGGGTAAACAGCTTGGTGCGGGGAAAACGGTTTTGAAGCGTGGTGTTATCGCGCCTATTTTTATCCATTCAGGCAGCCTGAAATCGCGTAAAATTCGCGCTGTTTAACGCGATGGAAAACGAAGCATGCCAACGAAATCCCGCCTTGCCGCGCTTGCTTTATCCGCTCTGCTGTTGGACGGCTGCACCACATTTAAACATTGAACCATTGATTTTCAGGCTGCCTATTGGCGTTGTATCAGGCAGCCTGAAACGCGAAACAGCGCGGCGAAGCAAACACCCGTTTAGCCGCGCGTCAACCCATTTTCAGGCTGCCTATTGGATAACGAATAAGGCAGCCTGAAATCCTAAAACCCGAAAGACACACCACATGACCACCATCACCTACCCCCACACCTACGACATCATCATCGTCGGCGGCGGCCACGCCGGCACGGAAGCCGCGCTTGCCGCCGCCCGCATGGGCGCGGACACGCTCCTGCTTACCCACAACATCGAAACGCTCGGGCAGATGTCGTGCAACCCGTCTATCGGCGGCATCGGCAAAGGGCATCTGGTGCGCGAAGTCGATGCGCTCGGCGGCGCGATGGCGTTGGCGACCGATATGTCGGGCATACAGTTCCGTCGTCTCAACGCCAGCAAAGGCGCGGCGGTTCGCGCCACCCGCGCCCAAGCCGACCGCATTTTGTATAAAGCCGCCGTCCGCGAAATGCTGGAAAACCAGCCCAATTTGTCGCTGTTCCAGCAGGCGGCGGACGACATCGTGTTGGAAGGCGGCCGCGTAGCGGGCGTGAAAACCGCGATGAACGTTATCTTCAAAGCCCGTGCCGTGGTGCTGACCGCTGGCACGTTTCTTGCCGGCAAAATCCACATCGGCTTGGAAAACTATTCCGGTGGCCGCGCGGGCGACCCTGCCGCGCAATCGCTTTCAGGCTGCCTGAAAGAGCTGAAGCTGCCGCAAAGCCGCTTGAAAACCGGCACGCCGCCGCGTATCGACGGGCGTACGATTGATTTTTCCCAACTCATCGAGCAGCCGGGCGACACCCCGACCCCCGTGATGTCCGTGCGCGGCAACGCCGCCATGCACCCGCGCCAAGTGTCGTGCTGGATTACGCATACCAACCTGAAAACACACGAAATTATCCGCAGCGGCTTTGACCGCAGCCCGATGTTTACCGGCAAAATCGAAGGCGTAGGCCCGCGCTACTGCCCGTCCATCGAAGACAAAATCAACCGTTTCGCCGACAAAGACAGCCACCAAATCTTCCTCGAACCCGAAGGCCTGACCACGCACGAATACTACCCCAACGGCATCTCCACCAGCCTGCCGTTTGACATCCAGCTTGCCCTCGTGCGCTCGATGAAAGGCTTGGAAAACGCCCATATTCTGCGCCCCGGCTACGCCATCGAATACGACTACTTCGACCCGCGCAACCTCAAAGCCAGCCTCGAAACCAAAACCATCGCCGGGCTGTTTTTCGCGGGGCAGATTAACGGTACAACCGGCTACGAAGAAGCCGCCGCGCAAGGCTTATTGGCAGGCGCAAACGCCGTGCAATACGTTCGTGAACGTGAACCCTTGATTTTGCGCCGAGAACAGGCGTATTTGGGCGTACTCGTGGACGATTTGATTACCAAAGGCGTGAACGAGCCCTACCGCATGTTCACCAGCCGCGCCGAATACCGATTGCAACTGCGCGAAGACAACGCCGATATGCGTCTGACTGAATTGGGTTATCAAGTTGGCTTGGTCGGCGAAGCCCAATGGCGGGCGTTCAACGAAAAACGCGAAGCCGTCGAGCGCGAAATTCAGCGGCTCAAATCCACTTGGTACACCCCGCAAAAACTGCCCGAAGCCGAACAAGAGCGCGTATTGGGGCAGAAACTCGCACGCGAAGCCAGCCTGCACGACCTGCTGCGCCGCCCGAATCTGAATTATGCGGATTTAATGGCTTTGCCCGATGCCGAGCCGTCCGAAAGGCTACCTGAAAACGTGGTGGAGCAAGTGGAAATCCAAGTGAAATACCAAGGCTACATCGACCGCCAGCAGGAAGAAATCAACAACCGCCGCGACCTCGAAACCCTGCGCCTGCCCGAGGACATCGACTATGCCAAAGTCAAAGGCCTCTCCGCCGAAGTGCAGCAGAAACTCAACCAGCACCGCCCCGAAACGCTGGGGCAGGCATCGCGTATTTCAGGGGTAACCCCTGCTGCGGTTGCGCTGTTGATGGTGCATTTGAAACGGGGGTTTAAAGGGGCGAAGTAATATGAAGGCAGCCTGAAAAGCGTGTAAGCCGTTTTCAGGCTGCCTTTACCTTTCCATACCCCGCGAACGTCCACCATTTGCCCAAGCAATACAAGGCAGCCTGAAACCCACCTTTCAGGCTGCCGCAACCCACCGCCAGTAGAAAGCCCAGCCATGTCCCCAAATCGCCTCAGCCTCCTACTCACCGCCAGCCTGCTTCTCCCCGCAGCCCTTGCTGCTCCACGCCCCCAGTCCTACACCACCAAAGTATCACGCTGCTTCAATCAAGATTCGTGCCAAGAAATAGAGCTGGAACGCCTGAACACCGACAACCCTAAACTCAACCGTTGGGCAGACAATTTTCTCAAAAAAGTTTGGGAAATCCCCGCGCTAGACCGTCGCAGTCTCCGTGCATGGCTACGCAAAAACGCCGATAAAGACGACCCCGAATGCGTGCAATATCTCAACGGCAGCACCACGCTGTATGGCGAAACCACGCATTACGCCGTTATTCGCCATGCCAGCAGCTACTTTACCTGCAACACCATGCACGACTACGGACGGCTGGACTACCACGTTATCCGCCGCGCCACAGGCAAACCGCTTTGGCTGCGCGATATTGTCGTCAAAGGGCAGCTTGCGCGGCTGTACCGCCTGCAAAAGCAAGCATGGATACGCACCATGAAAACAGGCAGCTATGACGGCTACCCAATGACAGACGAGCAAATCCGCGAACACCTGCATTACAGCCCATTCAGCCACAGCAACAACTGGCATTTCAACCGCGACAGTCTCGTTTTTCAATTCCAAGCCTACCAACTCGGCGGCTACGACATGGGCAAACCGTTTGTCCGTATCCCGCTTGCCGATTTGCGCGGCATCATCAAACCCGAAATTTTGCGCGAAGCCGAGAGCTATCGCGGGCGCACCGAACCTGATAAATCCAAATCGCTAAGCAAATAGGCAGCCTGAAAATCCCATTTCAGGCTGCCTTAGCCATTCTCTTTATATTCCAGCGCAGGCGTTTCGCCGTCCGCCACGAGTAGGGGCAAGATGCTGCACCCCGCCGCAGCGTCCACCTTTTGCCGCCAGCAACAAGGCAGCCTGAAACGCCTAATTTCCACTTTCAGGCTGCCTTTCATTACCCCATCCCAGCAACATTACCCCACGCCATTTAACCCTGCTGCACAAATCAAACAATAAAACTGAAAGAAAGAGAATTGTTTTCATTTGCTAGATTTTGTTCTCTATAATCGCGCCTTTTTAACCCACCTTCACACACGAGACCCACCCGATGAAACCCACTCCCGCCCAGCCCCTGCTGCTTGTCACGCTTATCGCCGCCGCTTTCCCCGCCTATGCCGCCGATGAAACCGGCGAAACCACCGAAGCCAATAGCCCAGTCTATCAATCCACCCTGCCCACCGTTACCGTAGTCGGGCAGCCTGAAACCAGCGTGTTCAAAGGCTATATTAACTATGACGAAGCCGCTGTTACCCGCAACGGGCAGCCCATCAAAGAAACGCCGCAAACCATCGACACACTCAATATCCAAAAAAACAAAAACTACGGCACCAACGACCTCAGCTCCATTTTGGAAGGCAACGCGGGCATTGATGCGGCATACGATATGCGCGGCGAAAGCATTTATCTGCGCGGTTTCAAGCCGATGCCAGCGATATTTACCGCGACGGCGTGCGCGAAAGCGGGCAAGTGCGCCGCAGCACGGTAAACATTGAGCGCGTGGAGATTTTAAAAGGCTCATCGTCTGTGCTGTATGGGCGCACCAACGGTGGCGGCGTGATTAATATGGTGAGCAAATACGCCAACTTCAAACAAAGCCGCAACATTGGCGCGAGCTACGGCAGCTGGGCAAATCGCAGCCTGAATTTGGACATCAACCAAGTCATCAGCCCCAATGTTGCCGTGCGCTTAACGGGCGAAGTAGGGCGCGCCAATTCGTTCCGCTCGGGCATAGACAGCAAAAACGTGATGGTGTCGCCCAGCATCACAGTCAAACTCAACAACGGCTTGAAATGGACGGGGCAATACACCTACGACAACGTGGAGCGCACGCCCGACCGCTCGCCTGATAAATCGGTGTATGACCGCTTTGATTTGTCGTATCGCATGGGCTTTGCCCACCCCAATGATTTTGTGAAAGACAAATTGCAAGTGTGGCGTTCCGATTTGAGCTATCAATTCAACGACAACTGGCGTATGCAATGGCAGCTCGCCCATCGCCGCGCTTCGCAAGATTTTGACCACTTCTACGCAGGCAGCGCAGCGGGCAACAAAATCCGCCGCAACTACGCATGGCAGCAAACCGAAAACAAAACGCTATCCAGCAATTTCACGCTCAACGGCGATTACCGCATTGGGCGGTTTGAAAACCATTTAACCGTGGGCGTGGATTTGAGCCGCGAAAACCGCAACCCCACGCTGGGCTATCGCGGCAGCTTTACCGCGCTGATAGACCCCTATAACCACGCCAGTTGGATACCGTCTGGCAGGCTGCTGCCGCCTTTAACGCGCAATCATCACCGCGCTAACTCGCAAGGCGTGTTTGTGCAAAATATTTTCTCTGTGTCGCCCGCAGTGAAATTGGTGCTGGGCGGGCGGTATGACCACTATAAATTCCGCTCGGAAAACAAGCTCACGGGCAGCAGCCGCGAATACAGCGGGCATTCGTTTAGCCCCAACCTTGGCGCGGTGTGGAACATCACGCCCGTGCATACCGTTTACGCGGGCTACAACAAAGGCTTTGCGCCTTATGGCGGACGCAGCTATTTGAGCATAGACGGCAGCGCATCGGCGGTGTTGGACAGCAGCCCCGAATACAACCGCCAATATGAAGTCGGCGTGAAAAGCGATTGGCTAAACAACCGCCTCAGCACCACGCTGGCGGCTTATCAAATTGAACGCTTCAATATCCGCTATCGCCCCGACCCGATTAACGACCCGTTTGTATGGGCGGTGAGCGGCAAACATCGCTCGCGCGGCTTGGAGCTTTCTGCCATTGGGCAAATTGTGCCGAATAAATTGTATTTGCGCGGCTCGTTTGGCGTGATGCAGGCGAAGATTGTGGAAGACAAGGAAAACCCATCGCGCGTAGGGCGGCATTTGAGCAGCACCAGCAATGTTACGGGCAACCTATTCTTCCGCTACACGCCCACCGAAAACCTATACGGCGAAATTGGCGTAACGGGCTCGGGTAAACGCTATGGCTACGCCCGCAGCGGCGCATCCGCCAACCTGCCAGGCTTTGCCCGCGTGGACGCGATGCTGGGCTGGAATTACAAACAGTTTAATTTCACCGTTGCCGCTGCCAATCTGCTGAACAAGCAATACTGGCGTTCCGATGCGATGCCTGCCGCGCCGCGTAGTTATACGGCGCGGGTGAGTTATAGTTTTTGAGTCATGCCAAAGGCAGTCTGAAACCTTTGCAGAACCTAAGTAGATCGGGCATTCATGCCCGACGTTTCTAAATTTTTTGGCATATTTAAGATAAATATGGCAATGTTTGTCGGGCATAAATGCCCGACCTACTGATAAATAACAGATTGTTTTTACGATTATTTATAAATATTAAACAAGATTTCCTCCTACGCGGGCATGGTGGCAGTTGGGTAGATTTGAGATTTTGCAAAGGTTTTAAATAGCCAAAGGCAGCCTGAAAAGATGAAATGGACCTTTCAGGCTGCCTTTGATGATGGCGCAGCGGCGAGGCGTGTAGATTTCGCGCAATAGGCAGCCTGAAAACATTTTTAGATGCACGGTTTAGCTTGGTTGAAACGCGCGTCGCTCGTTTTCAGGCTGCCGCTATCACGCGCGAAGTCCTTATTCCGCCGCCAGCCAAAACTCGTGCAACACTTCGCACGGGCAAATATCGGTTTGAATCAGCAGGCTAACTTTCAACTGCCCGCGCACCGCCGCAATCCCTTTCACCATCAAGTGCAGCGTGTCGCTTCCGCGCTCCGACACCACGCGCAAGCCGCTGCCTGCGGGCAAAATTTGCGCCCGCGCCGAGATAATCTTGCCCTCGGGCAGCCCGATATGAGCGCAGTAACCTTGCCCCACGCGCGCAGGCGGCAGGCGGTGGGTGCAGGCATCATCCAGCAGCAATAAGCATACAGATAAATCTTTCATGGTTTACTCCGTTTCTCTAATTTTCTGCCAAGCAGATGGTGGCAGGGCGTAATTTTATAAAGGGCAGCGCGCTAAGGCAGCCTGAAACGCATCAAACCGTTTTTCAGGCTGCCTTTGTTATCATTTGACAATGTATGTGAATTTTGGTTAAAAGCCGCAAGGTTATTATTCTAATAAGGAGTAACGCCGTGTCTCAATCTCAATCAGACGGTAAGACCTTTTTCGGGCATCCCATCCAACTCTCCACCCTGTTTCATATTGAGCTGTGGGAGCGGTTTTCGTTCAGCGGCTTGCAGGGCATTTTGATGCTTTATTTGTTTGTATTATGAATTGAGCAAAGGCGGGCTGGGCATTGATAAAGCCGTGGCGGGCGGCATTGTGGGCGCGTATGGCGGCAGCGTGTATTTGTCCACCATTTTTGGTGCGTAGCTTGCCGACCGCGTGTGGGGCGCGGAAAAAACGCTGTTTGTGTCGGGCATTGTGGTGATGCTGGGGCATATCGCGCTGTCGTTGATTCCAGGGGTAACGGGGCTGCTGATTGGGCTGCCGTTGATTGCGCTGGGCAGCGGCGGCGTGAAGCCTACTGCCAGCACGATGGTTGGCTCGCTGTATGAAAGCGAAGAACGCCGCGTGTTGCGCGATGCAGGTTTTTCCATTTTTTATATTTCGGTGAACATCGGCAGCTTCTTTGGCCCGCTGCTTACTGGCTTGCTGCAAGACCGCGTGGGTTTCCACTACGGCTTTGGCGCGGCTGCGGTGGGCATGGCGGTGGGCTTGGTGATTTATTCGCAAACACGCCGCGCCCTGCCGCTCACGCCGTCGCCTAACCCGCTGCCCATATCGCAAAAAACCACAGCGGCAGCGATTGCCATTGTAGGCGTGGCGGTGCTGGTGTTAGCGGTGGCAATGGGTTGGCTGAATGTGGGCAATTTTTCCAAAGTGCTGCTTACCTGCGTGTTGCTGGCGGTGGCGATGTATTTTCTGCGCCTGTTTGCTAGCCCGCAAATCAGCGCGCAACACAAACGCCATTTTGTTGCCTACATCCCGATGTTTTTGGCGGTGAGCGTGTTTGTGGCGTTGTTTATGCAGTTTTACACCGTGGTTACCGTGTATTTTGAAGAAACCGTAAACCGCAGCATCGGCGGCTTTACCGTGCCCGTGTCGTGGAAAGATTCCATGGAAAGCGTGTGGGTGGTGCTGTTTTCGGGCGTGTTTGCCGCGCTGTGGACAAAGCTGGGCAAACGCCAGCCCAAAACGTCGATGAAATTTGCGCTCGGGCTGCTGATTACAGGGCTCACCTACGCCTGCTTTATCCCGTTTATCCGCCAAGGCACGCCCATGCCCGTGCTGGTGTTTGCGCTGGCAACGCTGGTGCTGGTGCTGGGCGAATTGCTGATTTCGCCGATTACCACCTCGTTTGCCACCAAAATCGCGCCGCCCGTGTTTAAAACGCAAATGGTTGCGTTGAACTTTTT
>CAUVGV010000069.1:0-11352 GCA_963551505.1 uncultured Kingella sp. | reverse complement strand
GCCGCGCCGCTGCTCAAATCCGCCGAGCGCATCTTCCAACGCCCCCGCGTTCACCGAAGCCCTCACCCCCGCCGAAAAAGCCATGCGCAAATAATTTTTAGTTTTCAGGCTGCCTCTGGCAGCGCGCCCCTTTGTTTCCCCACAAAGGGGTTTTGCATACGCTTAGGAGAACCCCATGACCCAATCCACCTCCACCAAGCCCTACCTTATCCGCGCCCTATACGAATGGTGCCTAGACAACGGCAACACGCCCTACATCGCCGTTTGGGTAAACGAACACACCCGCGTGCCCGCGCAATACGTGCAAGACGACCAAATCGTGCTCAGCATCAGCCCCACCGCCACCAAAGACCTGTTTATTGACAACGAATGGGTAAACTTCCACGCCCGCTTTGGCGGCGTATCGCAAGAAATCTGGATTCCCATCGGGCACGTTATCAGCCTATTTGCCAAAGAAACAGGCGAAGGCATGGGCTTTGAAGTAGAACCCTACACCCCCAGCGATGCCCAAAGGCAGCCTGAAACGCCCGCCAACGACAACAGCGAAAATAACGAAGCCAGCGCAACCGGTGAGCCACCCAAAAAACGCAGCCTGAAATTAGTGAAATAACGCAACGCAAGTGGTGAACATGGTTTCAGGCTGCCTTAACGCCCTGCAAATCCAACGCCCTTTGCCCGCTAAACCGAAAGGCAGCCTGAAAACGTGTTAAATACGTTTTCAGGCTGCCTTACACTCTTATTCTAACCTAACTTAACCCGCCCAAACCTTTGCAAAATCTTGCTTACACAGCCCTACGCCTCCCCGCCCAAATCAGTTAGAATGTCCCACATTTGTATCAACCCCATTCCCGTTATGACCTACCGACTTCTCCGCACTGCCGCCCTCGCCCTGCTGTTGGCGTATGGCAGCATCGCCCAAGCCGCCCCCAAAGCCAAACCCGCTCCCAAAGCTGCCGCCAGCAAATCCGCCCCCGCCAAAACCCCAGCCAAATCCGACAAATCCAACAAAAATCAACCCAAAGAAAAATCCAAATCCAAAGCCGACCCCATCGGCAAAATCATCAAAGACAAACAAAAACCCAGCGACAGCCGCAACAACAAAAAAGCCGAATCCCAAAAGCGCGACAGCAAACACGAAACCAAACGCGAAGCCAAAGCCACAAGCAAACACGAAAGCAAAAAAGACACGCGCCCATCCAACCACGACGAAATCGGCAAAATCATCCAACATAAAACCCCGCCCGCCGTCGCCCAAAATCAACCCTCACACGATGCCATCGGCAGCATCATCCAGCAAAAACAACAGCAAGCCCAAGCCACGCCCCCCATTGCCAGCCGCGAAGAACCCAAATCCAACGCCGAGCCAATGGGGCGCGGCGATGCCGACGAACTCATCTCCAACGCCATGGGCTTTATCGGCGTAGCCTACCGCTTTGGCGGCACCTCGCCCACAGGCTTTGATTGCAGCGGCTTTATGCAATATGTGTTCCGCAAAGCCTTTGCCGTCAATCTCCCGCGCACCTCCGCCGCCCAAGCCTCCGTGGGCAGCTATGTCAGCCGCAGCGAACTGCGCCCGGGCGACATGGTTTTCTTCCGCACCCACGGCTCGCGCATCTCCCATGTGGGCATGTATATCGGCAACGACCGCTTTATCCACGCCCCGCGCACAGGCAAACGCATAGAAATCACCAGCCTATCCAGCAAATACTGGAACTCCCGCTATGCCACCGCCCGCCGCGTGAAACGCAACAACGCGCAAAACTACATCCGTAATTAGGCAGCCTGAAAAAGCAACAGAGCAAACAATAGGCAGCCTGAACCGTAGTTAAAACCCAAAACAAGGACACACCACCCCATGCCACAACCCGCCATGCCCAAATGGTTCAGCGACGACGGCAGCCCCGTCTCCTGCACCGAAAAAATCAAAGTGATGAACCAAAACATGACCGAGCTCTACCAAGCCGCGCAAGACGCATTTGAAGACGCATTGCTCATGGGATGCAGCGAAGCGCAACTGCGCGACTACTTGCAGCAACTCATCGCAGGCGTAGAAAACCCCTATCAACAACCCTAACCCTTTTTCAGGCTGCCTAATCCCCACATTAGGCAGCCTGAAAACGCAGAAAGGCACGCAACATGACCACCGCACACCCTCGCCAAATCATCCTAGACACCGAAACCACAGGCTTCTACCACTCCGCCGCCGAAAACCCCGACCGCCTAATCGAGTTCGCAGGGCTAGAAATGGTGAACCGCCAGCTCACCAACAACAGCCTCCATCTCTACATCCACCCCGAGCGCGACATCCCCGCCGAAGCCGCTGCCATCCACGGCATCACGCTAGACCAGCTCGCAGGCAAACCCGTGTTTGCCCAAGTTGCCCAGCAAATCTTTGATTTTCTTAAAGGCGCAGAACTCATCATCCACAATGCCAAATTTGACATCGGCTTTCTCAACGCCGAATTTGCCCGCGTCGGCTTGCCGCCCATAGACAGCGTGTGCAGCGTCATTGACACGCTAGAAATGGCGCGCAACAAATACCCCGGGCAAAAAAACAACCTAGACGCGCTGTGCAACCGCCTAGGCGTGGACAGAAGCCGCCGCGTGCTGCACGGCGCGCTGATAGACTGCGAACTGCTCGGCGGCGTATATCTCGCCATGACGCGCAACCAATTTAGCCTCACCGACGAGCTGGAAGACGACGCAGACACCCCCGCCCCAGCCGCTGCCCCAATCCCCGCCACCCCCGCGCCCACCTTCCGCCCCGACAGCCTGATTGTGCTGCACGCCGATGCCGATGAAACCGCCGCCCACCAAGCCTATTTAGACGAGCTAGATAAAGCCGCAGGCAGCCCATGCGCGTATCGGCAGCCTGAAAACGAGTAAAGCCACGCAGCCAAGCGGAACAGTTTTACCGCATCCACCGCTTTTCAGGCTGCCTCACCGCGTTAGTTAAAAGATTGAAAATGAAACGAAATCGCCCCGCAACCATCCATACGAATACCCCCCACGCCCGCAGCCGAAAAAGCGCACCAATGGCGCAAATGGCTGGCGATTACTGCGGTGATTGGTGCGGTAATCAACTTAATTCTTGTGTTTTTCGTGGATTAAGCCATCAGCCTGAACCGAACTGAAAACCATCCGCTACCTGTTTTTTCTGTTGCGGATTTTTAATCAACAAGGAATGAAAAAATGAAATCAGATGAATTTGATATGTATCTTCGCCAATTTATAAACAAATTAGAAGAGCGTGAAAAATACTTTCAAAATAAATTAGAAGAAATTGACAAACAATCAAACCAAGCAGACTTTTGGCTGAAAATATGCGCTTTCATTTCCATAGCTTCATGTTTGTTTTCCATTATTACTTTGATTTTAAAATTGAAAGGTTAAGCATGAATAACGTTGAGCTTGAAGCCATCCGCCGCTTGCTTTTTCTCACTACGGCAGAAGCAGGGCGCAACGTCGCCATTGACGAAACGCATCCTAATGGCGTATCAGAATGCACTTGGAACAGATGGGAAAAGGGCAGAAAACCCATCCCCGAAAGAATTGAGCGGCAATTAAAACTTTTGCTATCGCGCCGTGAAGCCGAAATCCAACGCCTTGCGCAAAACGCCCAAGCAGGCGCGCCATTGTTTGCCTTGTGGTATCACAGCCGCCACGATTGCCCGCCGTTTTTTGAACGCGAAACCGATGAGCCGTCTGTGGTGGACAAGAAACTCAGCCAATCCATCGCTTCCGCCATCGTTGCCCAAGGCGGGCGCGTTGTGCCATTTGATGCAGAAAAATTTAACGCATGGCAGGCGCAAACCCAGTTTTCAGGCTGCCTCCGCTTGGCGCATGAACGCTGGGCGATTGCTGAATACTTTGAGGCAGCCTGAAAACCATCCACCCCTTGGTCTCAAATCACCAAACATGAACACACCCAACGAAAACGAAAACGAAATTCGCCAAATTGAAGCCGAATTAAAAGCGTTAGAACAACGCCTTCAAAAAGCATCAGAATTTCTTGACGCAGAAATCAAGCGCACAGACCGTTGGCTCAAACGCTTTCAAGACGAGATGAAAGAAGTTGAACAACGAGAAGCGCGAGCAAGCCTTTGGTACAAAAGATTGGCGTTCATTATCGTGGGATTATTTTTGCTTTCTATGCTTGTCTTGATTTTAAAAGCGAAATTTGAGGCAGCCTGAAAACCGTATCTCCCGTTTTCAGGCTGCCTCAATCCATTTCAATTCAACCGTTTTCAAGCTGCCCTTGCATCCAAAGGCAGCCTGAAACGCATCTACTCCCCACTGCTTTTCTTCCTACGCCGCCGTTTCTTCTTCGCCCCGCCCGCCCCAGCAGCCGCGCCACTCTGTTGTCCCGCCGCCTCCACCATCGCCCGCTTATCCGCATCCGAAGCGCGCTGAAAGCGCGTCCACCAATCCGCCAGCGGCTGCAAATCCTCATCCATTTGCGCACGCAACAGCAAAAAATCATACGCCGCCCGAAAGCGCACCTGCGCCAGCAAGCGAAACGGACGACCGCCGCGCTGATGCGCAAACTGCGGCTGCAACAGCCAAATCTCCCGCATCGTTGCCGAATACCGCTGCGGCACGCCCCAGCCGCGTTCCATATCGTCGCGCAGCCCATTCACCGCCGCGCCCATCGCCGCAGCCGCTCCCGTGCCGCGCCCCATTTCAGCCTGCCAACGCCCGTCCACATCCTGCCAAAACAACGCCGCCAACATAAACCCCACCGATACCGATTTGCCCGCCCCCAGCCGCGCATCCGTTTGCTGCAAAGCCAGTATGCCCACATGGTTCGCCCCGCCATCCGCCGCCCGCAGCATCGCCGACAGCAACGGATGCACCGCATCCGCCAAGCCCAGCTGCCGCAACGCCGCCAAACAGCCCACCGCATTGCCCGACAGCAAAATCTTCAACAATTCATCAAACAGCCGCGCCACAGGCTCATGCCGCAGCAAAAGCCCCATCTCGCCAATCGGCGCAGCCGTTGCCGCCTCCACCGCAAAGCCCAATTTGCCCGACAAGCGCACCGCCCGCAGCATCCGCACAGGGTCTTCCTGATACCGCTCCGCCGCATCGCCAATCATCACCAATCGCCGCGCCGCCACATCATCCCAGCCGCCGTGAAAATCCAACACCTGCTGCGCCGCCACATCGTAATACAGCGCATTGCAAGTAAAATCGCGCCGCATCGCATCCTGCTCCAACGAGCCATAAGCGTTATCCCGCATAATCCGCCCGCTGGCATTCTGCATCACGCGCCCGCCGCTGCGAAACGTGCTCACCTCAATCGTCTCACTGCCCTGCATCACGTGCACAATCTGAAACCGCCGCCCAATAATCCGACTGCGGCGAAACAACCGCTCCACCTGTTCAGGCGTCGCACTCGTTGCCACGTCAAAATCCTTCGGCTCAACCCCCAGCAACAAATCGCGCACCGCACCGCCCACCAAATAAGCCTCAAACCCCGCTTGATGCAAGCCCTCCAACACCCGCAACGCTGCCTGATTGCGCACAGGCGATTTCACCGCATGGCGCACACAACGCACCTTGCCCGCCGCGCGTTTTTTCGGCAACACGCGCTTCATCCATTTTTTAAACATACTCGGCTTCCTTAAACCACAAGGCAGCCTGAAACCATCTTTGCCAAAGAGTCTTAACCGCAACGGATACAACAAACATCCGCCCATCCCAAAAACCACTTGGCAAAGATTTCAGGCAGCCTGAAAACAAAAAAACAATCGCAGAGAACCCACCCCGCTCCCGCCATCGTTCCATAAAAAGCGCGATTTTCCCCGTTTCCCCCTTGTTTGAAAACCCCACCCACCCAGCAACCTCCATTTCCTATTTTCAGGCTGCCTCATCCCCCGCCCAAACAACAAAAGGCTGAATACCCAAAAGTATCCAGCCCTTGCCAGCGAAAACCCATATTCACGCAACTGCAAATATGGGTTTGCACACATTATTTAGCAGCAGAAGCCGCTGCTTCCACCATAGAAGCACCCGCAGACATCGCATCAGAAGCTGCGCCTTTGGCTTCGGAAGCCGCAGAATTCACCGCAGCTTGCGCGTTAGAAGCCGCTTCAACCGCAGCATCTTGCGCCGCAGAAGCCGCAGATGCGCCCTCAGCCGCCACAGCAGAAGCCGCTTCTTGCACCGCAGAAGCCGCTTGGTTGGCAGCAGGTTGGTTGTCGCCGCAAGCAGCCAACATCAAAGACAACAGCGCAACAGACAGTAGTGATTTTTTCATATTTAACACCTTTACATTATTTATGTTGTTGAATAAAAAGCAAAACGAGTAAGCAAATAATTGTTATTGCATACTCGTTATGCCACAAAACGCGCGCATTGTGCATGAAATTAGACTACTGCGCAATCAAATCGCATATTTATTTGTGTTGAAACAGATTTTGTCCGCATAAAAACACGCTAATGCCAAAATAATTGACTAAAATCAAAACCCATCGGCGCATTGCGCCTGTCGCCCGCCCGCAACAGCCAGCGCGGTTCAGCCGCGTATGCTATACTGCGCCACTTTGCAACCGCCCAATCCAACCAAAGGAAAACCCATGAGCATCCAAAAAAACTCCGTTGTGTCGCTGCACTACGAAATGTACGACGCGGATAACAACCTGTTAGACAAAACCCAAGAACCCATCGAATACCTGCACGGCGGCTACGACGGCATTTTCCCGCTGGTGGAAGAAGCCTTGCACGATAAAAACGTGGGCGACGAAGTGGACATCACCATGCAGCCCAACGACGCATTCGGGGAGCAAGACCCCGCGTTAGTCCGCATCGAAGACGTAAAAGTGTTCCCCGTGGAAGTGGAACCGGGCATGATGTTTGAAGCCGACGACCCTGAACACGGCGGCGTGATTATCTTCCGCGTAACCGATGTTGCCGATGGCAAAGCCGTGGTGGATGGCAACCATCCGCTCGCGGGCATGAAAATCCGCTTTAAAGGCACGGTTGCCGCTGTGCGCGAAGCCAGCGCAGAAGAAATCGCCCACGGCCATGTGCATGGCGCGCACGGGCATCATCACCACTAAACCCAAGCATTAAGGCAGCCTGAAAAGCCGTTTCTCGTTTTAGCTTCGCAAAAGCTCGTGAACTCGCTTTCAGGCTGCCTTTATAGTAACCCAAATAACCCTTTCAGGCTGCCCTACCCCCCGAGGCAGCCTGAAAACAGCTTAACCATGCCCCAGCCCACCACCTACCGCACCCTATCCGCCCCCATTAGCGCCGAGTTCAAAGACAAAGGCAGCCGCTTCATTGCCTACGCCTATCCCGTGCGCACCGCCGAAGAAGTCAAAGCCCACGTTGAAGCCCAACGCCAAGCCCACCACAAAGCCCGCCATTGGTGCTACGCCTACCGCATCGGCACAGACGGCAACCAATTTCGCGCCAACGACGACGGCGAACCCAGCGGCAGCGCAGGCCGCCCCATACTCGGGCAAATCGATTCCTTTGCGCTCACCGACGTGCTGGTCATCGTGGTGCGCTATTTTGGCGGCACGCTGCTGGGCGTGCCCGGGCTCATCCATGCCTACAAAACCGCCAGCCAAATGGCGTTTCAGGCTGCCGCCATCGTAGAAAAAAACATAGAAAAAACCGTGTATTTGCGCTGCGATTACCCCTTGCTCAACGAAGCCCTGCGCATCGCCAAAGCCCACCACGCCACCCTTATCCAACAAGACTTGCAACTGGATTGCCGCCTCACCTTTCGCCTCCCCCTTGCCGATTACGAAGCCTGCCTTGCCGCATGGGCGTTTACACGGCAGATAGACATTAGCGAAGAAACCTTGGACGAATAACAACAAAGGCGGCCTGAAAACGTACTTTTCTCGTTTTCAGGCTGCCTTTTATGCGCACAGCGCTCGCCCATGCAAAAACCCCAAGAGCCGAAACGCTTGGGGTTAAAAACTTGGCGGAGGCGGTGAGATTCGAACTCACGGAGGGCGCAAACCCTCGACGGTTTTCAAGACCGTTGCATTAAACCGCTCTGCCACACCTCCGTCTTGAAGCGGCGAACTATATCAAATTTTCATGCTAGCTGCCAAGCAAATTCGTCCCAACAAAGGCTTGAAAAATACAACATTATGTTTTCAAACAGAACAAATTTCCAACAATTTGAAAATTTGCGCTTGTTTTTTGCCGAAGCAGCCCTATATCGTGTGCATTGAATCATGCTTTAAACGATAAACAAAAAAGGAAACGAAAACATGAGATACGACAAATTAACCACCAAATTTCAGGCTGCCTTGCAAGAAGCGCAAAGCCAAGCCATGGCAAACGACAGCGGCTATTTAGAAGCCGTGCACGTTTTGCAAGCGCTGTTAAACGACAACGACAGCGGCATCGCCGCGCTGCTGGTGCAAGCGGGTGGCAACATCACGCAGATTAAACAAGGCGTTCAGGCTGCCTTAAACGCGCTGCCCAAAGTGTCGGGGCAAGGCGGCGAAATGTTCCCCAGCCGCGAGCTGCAAAACGCGCTGAATTTAATGGACAAAGCCGCCGTCAAACGCGGCGATGCCTACATTGCCAGCGAATTGTTTTTATTGGGTTTAATCCAAGAAAACGGCATCGCAGGCAAAATTTTGAAAGACGCAGGCGTAACCGAAGCCAAGCTCAACCAAGCGATTGACAAACTCAACCAAGGACAAACTGTGGACAACCCCAATGCCGAAGACCAACGCGATGCGTTGAAAAAATACACCACCGATTTAACCGAACGCGCGCGCGAAGGCAAGCTAGACCCCGTTATCGGGCGCGATGACGAAATCCGCCGCGCCATTCAAGTGCTGCAACGGCGCACCAAAAACAACCCCGTGCTGATTGGCGAACCGGGCGTGGGCAAAACCGCGATTGTGGAAGGCTTGGCGCAGCGCATTGTAAACGGCGAAGTGCCCGAAAGCCTGCGCGGCAAACGCTTGCTGGTGCTGGATTTGGCGGCATTGATTGCGGGCGCAAAATATCGCGGCGAGTTTGAAGAACGCTTGAAAGCGGTGTTGAACGACCTTGCCAAAGACGATGGCAACACGCTGATTTTTATTGATGAAATTCACACGCTGGTGGGCGCAGGCAAAACCGATGGCGCGATGGACGCGGGCAATATGCTCAAACCTGCGCTGGCGCGGGGCGAATTGCATTGCATCGGCGCGACCACTTTGGACGAATATCGCCAATATATTGAAAAAGATGCGGCGTTGGAGCGGCGTTTCCAAAAAGTGTTGGTGAACGAGCCGAGCGTGGAAGACACGATTGCGATTTTGCGCGGCTTGCAAGAGCGTTACGAAATCCACCACGGCGTAGATATTACCGACCCTGCGATTGTGGCGGCGGCGGAGCTTTCCAACCGCTACATCACCGACCGCTTCTTGCCCGATAAAGCGATTGATTTGATTGACGAAGCCGCCAGCCGCATCAAAATGGAAATTGATTCCAAACCCGAGCAAATGGACAAGCTAGACCGCCGCATTATCCAGCTCAAAATGGAGCGGATGCACGTTGAAAAAGAAAGCGATGAAGCAAGCAAAAAACGCTTAACGCTGATTGACGAAGAAATCGCGGGCTTGGAAAAAGAATACGCCGATTTGGACGAAATCTGGAAGGCGGAAAAAGCGTCTTCGGTGAGCATGAGCGATTTGAAAACGCAGATTGATAATCTGAAAACGCGCATTGAGCAAGCCAAACGCGCGGGCGATTATGGCTTGGCTTCGGAATTGGAATATGGCGAATTGCCTAAATTAACGCTGCAACTGAAAGATGCGGAACGTTCAGGCAGCCTGAAAAAGGCGAATACGCTGTTTCGCACCGAAGTGGGCGCGGAAGAAATTGCGGAAATTGTGTCGCGCATGACGGGTATTCCTGTTGCCAAAATGATGGAAGGCGAGCGCGATAAATTGCTGAAAATGGAAGAAGTTTTGCACGCGCGCGTGGTGGGGCAAGATGAGGCGGTGCGTGCGGTATCCGATGCCATTCGTCGCAGCCGCAGCGGTTTGTCCGACCCCAATCGTCCTTATGGCAGCTTCTTGTTTTTAGGGCCAACTGGCGTGGGCAAAACCGAGTTGTGCAAGGCGTTGGCGGGCTTTTTGTTTGACAGCGAAGACCATTTAATCCGCATTGATATGTCGGAATATATGGAAAAACACAGCATTGCGCGGCTGATTGGCGCGCCTCCCGGATATGTGGGCTATGAGGAGGGCGGCTATTTGACCGAGCAGGTGCGCCGCAAACCGTACAGCGTGATTTTGCTGGACGAAGTGGAAAAAGCGCATCCCGATGTGTTTAATATTCTGCTGCAAGTGTTGGACGATGGGCGTTTGACCGATGGGCAGGGGCGCACGGTGGACTTTAAAAACACGGTGATTGTGATGACCAGCAACATCGGCAGCCAGCATATTCAGGCGATGGGCACGGAGGATTATGCGGCGATTAAAGAGACGGTGATGGAAGATGTGAAAGCGTATTTCCGCCCCGAGTTAATCAACCGCATTGATGAAGTGGTGGTGTTCCACGGCTTGAACCAAGCGAATATCCGCAGCATCGCGCAAATCCAGTTAGGCAGCCTGAAAAAACGTTTGGCGGCGCAGGATTTGGATTTGGTGGTTTCGGACGCGGCGTTAGATGTGTTGGCGCAGGCGGGCTTTGACCCTGTTTACGGGGCGCGTCCGCTGAAACGGGCGATTCAGTCGGAAATTGAGAACCCATTGGCAAAAGCGTTGCTGGAAGGGCGTTACGCGCCTGAAAGCACGATTCGTGTGGAAGCACGGGGCAGGGAGTTGGTTTTTGATTGATTGGATTGTGAAGTAAGCAAAGGCAGCCTGAAAATGTGTTATGCGTTTTCCGGCTGTTTTTTTGTGTGGATTGGGGTGGGGATTGGGGTTTTCAGGCTGCCTTTGGGGGTATAAAGGCAGCCTGAAAACGCTTCTCGCGCCCCCAGCCGCTAAACCCGCCTGCTATAATGCCATTCAAACAACGTTTTACACGTAGCTTCACACCATGCAAACCCTGCAAAAATTCACCGCGCTTGCCGCCGCCGTTGTCGCTGCGGGCGCGCTTTCCTTTTCCCATGCGGCATCTGCCGCGCCCACCCGTCAGGAGCAGAAAATGACTTTCCCCACAGGCTTTAACAATTTCTATAAAAGCGACAAAGTCCGCATTGAAAAAGTGCGTTTCAAAAACCCCTACGGCATTGAAATTGCGGGCAATCTGGTTTTCCCGAAAAATTTTGGGTGGTATCCTAAAAAGTATGCTGCCCGAAAAAATCAAGCGGCATCAAAGCAAAGAATTGTATGATTAAGGTGTGAACATATCCATACCACTCTATTGTCCTAG
>CAUVGV010000068.1:0-11354 GCA_963551505.1 uncultured Kingella sp. | reverse complement strand
GCATATAAAACCCAATATTGATTAAAAAGGAAATGAAAATGGCTAATACCAACTTGTTCCAATCCGTCAAACAAAAACTCTTTAACGCCGACACACGCAACGAAGCGGGCGGCTTGGCATACACCCTTTCCCCCAAACAACAGCTCGCCCAACTGGCGGCAACAGGCTGCCTGAACAGCACGTTTTACGCCACAGCGGAAAACCAGTTGGATCAGGTGCTGACGTTGGCAAACGGCTTGGATGCCGAATTTATCGCCAAAACCGCGATATACGCGCGTGAACACGGACACATGAAAGATATGCCCGCGCTGCTGATGGCGGTGTTGGCGCAGAAAGATGTTGCCATGCTGGCGCGGGTGTTTGACCGCGTGGCGGACAACGGCAAAATGCTGCGCAACTTCGCGCAGATTGTGCGCAGCGGCGCGGCGGGTCGAAAATCGTTCGGCTCGCGTCCGAAAAAATTGATACAGCAATGGCTGCTGTCGGCAAGCGAACGCCAGCTTTTGAACGCAGCGGTGGGCAACAATCCTTCGCTGGCTGACGTGGTAAAAATGGTGCATCCGAAACCGCGCGAAGCGTGGCGTGCCGCGTGGTTCGCATGGCTCATCGGCAAGCCTTACGATGCGGACGCGCTGCCGCCCATTACACAGGCGTTTGAACGGTATAAAAAAACCCGTTCAGGTTGCCTGCCCGATGTGCCGTTCCAAATGCTGACCGCGCTGGATTTGGACACGGCGGCTTGGGCGCAGATTGCGGCAAACGGCTCGTGGCAGCAAGTGCGCCAAAATCTCAACACTTTCCAGCGGCACGGCGTGTTTGCCAACCAAGCCAATGTGCGCCTTGTGGCGGACAAACTGCGCGATGCCCAAGCGATTGCGCGGGCGCGTGTGCTGCCCTATCAGTTGCTGACCGCGTTTCAGGCTGCCTCTGCCGATATGCCGCCCGAAATCCGCAACGCGCTGCAAGACGCGATGGAGCTGGCGGTGAAAAACGTGCCCAGCATTCAAGGCAATGTGGTGGTTTGCCCCGATGTGTCGGGCTCAATGTCCAGCCCCGTTACGGGCTATCGCGGCTCGGCAACCAGCCGCACCACCTGCATTGACGTAGCCGCCCTAATTACCGCCGCCATGCTGCGCAGCAACCCGCACGCGCAAGTGCTGCCGTTTGAAACCCGCGTGGTCAACATCCGTCTCAACCCGCGCGATAGCATTATGACCAACGCGGAAAAACTCGCCCGTATCGGCGGCGGTGGCACAACGTGCAGCGCACCGCTGGCAGAGCTGAACCGCCAAAAAGCGGATGTGGACTTGCTGGTGATGGTGTCGGACAACGAAAGCTGGGCCGACCGCGAGCAGCAATGGAACAGCAAAACCAGCCTGATGCAGGAATGGGACAAGCTCAAACGCCGCTGCCCGCGCGCCAAACTGGTCTGCCTAGACATCCAGCCCTACACCACCGCGCAAGCGCAAAACCGCAGCGATATTCTGAATATCGGCGGATTCAGCGACAGCGTGTTCAGCCTAATCGGCGCGTTTGCCCAACACGGCATGGGCGCGGATTTTTGGGGGGACGAGATTGAAAAAATCGTGCTGCCCGAAGCCATGTAAACCAATATCCGCAGCACAACGGCTCATTCCGCGCTTTCAGGCAGCCTGAAAACCCGATGAGCCGTTTTTTTGCGCACCGCACCGATTCACCCTAACCTTGGGCAGCCTGAAAACGAATGAAGTGAGTTTCAGCGAAGCTAAAACCGCAGGCTTTAAACAAAGTTAAAACCCGTTTTCAGGCTGCCTTTTGCAAGGAAAACATCATGATTATTTGGCAAACGCTCATCACCCTGATTTTATTGCTTGTGATATACGGCATCATCGCCGCCCGCCGCGAAACCAAACGCCAAGAGCGCCTGCGCACCCAAGCCCTGCCCGATTCGCAAGACGCCGTTAAAATCCGCCCCGATATGCGTTACCAAATCAGAATGTCGGACGGGCAAACGTTTGACAACGTCGCCATCATCGGGCAAATCCGCAGCGAAGATAATCCCTTCGGCGGCTGGGACGGCCTGTTTGTGCTGCGCTTTGCCGACAACCGCCGCGCCTTTGTGCGACAAAGCAGCGTGCGCTATATTTTGGAAACAGAGGCAGCCTGAAAACCAAGATGGCGCTTCGCATCCATTTTCAGGCTGCCTAAATGCTAGTTTAACTAGCCATAAAGCTAGATTTAACCGATTGCAAAAACCATCCAAAGGCAGCCTGAAAACTATTTTTCAAGCCATTTCAATCCATTAGCCCACATCCAAACCGCTTGGCACATCGCTTGCAATAACCAACACACACGGGCGCGCTGGCACAGAAGGGAGCGCCGCTACCAAAAATGTTTAGGTCATTCGGTAGTCTGTGTAAAAGCAGGTGGGGCGGATAGAATCGCTTGATTTAAAGTAGGTCTGTCGGCACGGTTGAGGATGCAGGTTCGCAGCTCCGATGACGGGTTGCAACTGGCGCGCGTTTCCAACGGCAGGCTTGGCTTGGGGTAATGCCCAAGTCGCCCCATTGATGCGGGTTCGAATCCCGTCGCGTCCACCAAATTCCATTTTCAGGCTGCCTGAAACAAACAAAGCGCGTTTCAGCAAAGCCCAAACCCAAACCACCCAAGGAACACCATCATGCAAAAATTCATTCTCCTACGCGGCCACCAAGGCTCAGGCAAATCCACCTACGCCGCCGAACTCATCGCCCAATTCCAACAAACCTACCCCAACGCCCAAATCATCCACATAGAAAACGACCAAGAACTTACCAACGAGCGCGGCGAATACCAATGGAGCCGTGAAGCCCTTGCCGCCGCGCAAGAAAAAGGCCGCGCCCGCTTCAAAACCGCCCTAAAACAAGGGCAGCAACACCCCGAGCGCGACATTCTCATCATCAATTCCAACACCAACCAAAAAGCCACCGCCTGCATCCCAATGTTACAAGACGCCCGCAAACACGGCTTCCAAACAGAAGTCTATCGCCTGCACAACTTCTATCCCAACCACCACAACGTCGCCCAAGACGGTGTATTAGCCGCCTACATCAAGCTCAACCAAAACCCCTTGCGCGACGAAATCCACATTCCCGCCATCCAACCCATGACACCCGAACAACACGCCCAAATCCAAGAAATGACCCAATTCAAAAACCGCACCCCACAATACGATGCCACGCGCCACACCTACATCAGCGAAGACTACCTACGCCTAGGACGACGCGATTTCAGCATCAAAGCCAGCAAAAAATATCCCCAACTCTCCGTTTTAAAATACGCCCGTAGCGTGTTTTACGAAAACCGCTTTGATAACGCCCTGCTAGAAATGCGCGGCATCGTGCTAGACCCGCACAACCAAATCATCATTCGCCCGTTCAACAAAGTGTTCAACTACTCCGAGCGCATCGCCGCCAACAGCCGCTACCCCATCGCCATCCCAGATAACCACCGCATCAACGCCGTAGTCAAAGTAAACGGCTTTCTCGGCTGCTGCACCTTCGTTCAACTGCCCGAACACCACCCCAGCCACGGCGCAGACTTTGACCAACAAACCCTGTATTCCACCACAGGCTCGCTAGACAGCGACTTCGCCAAACTCGTGCAACGCCATTGCGCCCAATATCAAGCCCTATTCCAAGCCTACCCCAACCATACCTTTATGTTTGAAATCACCGACCCCAGCGATGTGCACATCATCCAAGAAACCTTTGGCGAAACCCTAATCGGCATCCGCAACGTGGCAACAGGCGAACAATTTACCGAAGCGCAGCTAGACCAAATCGCCCAACAACACGGCATCGCCCGCCCGCAAACCCTCAACAACATCACCTTTGGCGAACTCAAAGCCCTGCTCAAAACCGTAGAACACGAAGGCTTTATGGTGTTTGACGCCGCCACAGGCGAAATGCTGTTCAAACTCAAATCCCCCTATTACCTGATTTCCAAATTTCTCGGGCGCAGCAACGCAGGCAACATCGGGCGCAAGCTGGATAAACGCCATGTGGACGAAGAATACTACCCGCTGATTGACCACATCCGCGAACACCAAGCCACGTTTAATGCCATGAGCGAGCAGGAAAAGTTTGCGTTTATTCAAGCGTTCTTGCGTAAATTGTGATAAGCCACGCAAAAAGGCAGCCTGAAATCGAGAAATGGTTTTCAGGCTGCCTATTTACGTCTGTTTATTAACGTTTACGCGCACCATACGCGCCCGTTTTATTGCTGTTGTAGTCGCGGAAATCGCCCGCCAATTCCGAAGCATCGCTGCCAAAGAAGCCACCATGCGTTTCCACGTCCGCGCCAACGGTGCTATGGAACGTATTGCCCGTGATATTGGCGTTTAGGTTCACCGCATTTTGCCCGTTGGCATCGGTTAATGCGCCCGCCAGCGTTTTGTTGCCAAAGTCCACATCAAAGCGCGCGGCAAGTTGCGTATTCACCTTGTTGCCATCCACCACCACCGCTTGCCCTGTGTATTCCGCCCTGCCTGTTTGCGGCATATCAGCGGTTGGCGTGCCTTGATAGAAGGTTTGGTAAATGCCCACTTTGTTGTTTTGCAAAACGCCAAAGCGCGTGTAGGAATAGCCGTTTACCTTGCCCGAATAGCCATTGGCAGAAATATCCGTCCAATTGCCTTGCGGCGCGCTAAGCGGGATGTGCACGCCGTCCACCAGCACCGATTGCAACGGCTGCTGATTGCTGGTTTCGGCAATGGAGGTATCAAAATAATATCGGCTGGTGGTTGCGTCCGAGCCAAAAATTTGCACCCAGTAATAGCCATATTTGCTGTTGGGCACATAAACCAAGCCTACGCCAATTTTGGTGTAATTTTTGTTTACCATATTGGCATAATGCCCTGCGCTTTGTCGCCATTGTGTTAACACGGTGTCGTCTGCCGACGCGTTGCCCGCCGCCAAATTTTCGCCACGATAGCCATTTTGCACGCCTTTCCATATATCTTGCCCATTCAAGCGTTGATGCGCAAACGAACGCACAATTTCTTCGGCGCGGCGTTGCGCGTAAGCCGACAATCGCTCGTCATACTTCAACGCGGGCAAGCCCACTTCGGCGCGGAGCTTGTTGGTATTGGCAACGGCAGCCTGAATGCTTGCCATTTGCGCGCTAGTAGGCGGCTGCACTTTCCAAGAATGGGTTAAGGAATACAGCGTTTTGTCATTTGCTACGGCAGAAGTGATGCCGTTATTGCTGCCGTTTGCTTGATAGCTGGGGTTGTTGGGATTATTAGGGGTATTGGGATTATTTGGATTGTTGGGGGTGTTAGGTGTGGGAGTGTTGCCACCAATATCCACGTGCGTTGAGCCACCGCCCGATGAGCACGCCATCAGCGATATGGTAACCAAAGAGCACAGCAATGTTTGAGTTAGTTTCATCATAGAGTCCTTACGTTGTAAAAAGAATTAGGGGGAAACCATTAAGCGATTAAGCAAAGCCCATGCCACTATTGCGTCTATATTTCATTTTCAGGCAGCCTGAAACCTTTGCAAAACTAGAAGACAGCAAAACAAAAAAACACTCCGAAGAGTGTTTTTTTTGCCAACGCCAATTAGCGTTTTGAGAATTGTTTGGCGCGACGTGCTTTGCGCAAACCTGCTTTTTTACGTTCCACTTCACGCGCATCGCGGGTAACGAAGCCAGCTTGTGAAAGGGCGGGTTTCAACGCTGCATCATAGTCAATCAAAGCGCGGGTAATGCCGTGGCGGATGGCACCTGATTGTCCTGTTTCGCCGCCGCCGACTACGTTTACTTTGATGTCAAATGCTTCAACGTTTTCAGTCAAAACCAAAGGTTGGCGCACCACCATGCGGCTGGTTTCGCGTGAGAAAAATTCATCAACGGGGCGACCGTTTACGATAATTTGACCTTTGCCTTTTTGCAAGAACACGCGAGCTACTGAGCTTTTGCGGCGACCTGTGCCGTAGTAATATTTACCGTTCATTTGTCGTGTCCTTATTTAATTTCTAAAACTTTGGGTTGTTGCGCGGCGTGTTGGTGTTCTGCGCCTGCGTACACTTTGAGTTTGCGAATCATGGCGTAACCCAACGGACCTTTCGGCAACATGCCTTTTACGGCTACTTCTAGGGCGCGACCGGGTTGTTTTTCTTGCATTTGGCGGAAGGTGCGCTCATACAAACCACCTGGGAAGCCTGAGTGGCGGTAGTATTTTTTGCCTTCAAATTTGTTGCCTGTTACACGCAGTTTGTCGGCGTTGATAACGATGATGTAGTCGCCTGTATCAACATGCGGGGTGTATTCTGGTTTGTGTTTGCCACGCAAACGGCTAGCGACTTCGGCTGCTACGCGCCCTAGCACTTTGTCTGTGGCATCAATCACAAACCATTCGCGTTGCACTTCATGCGGTTTCGCTGAAAAGGTTTTCATAAAATGGTTTCCAATAAATATTAGATAAAAGAAACAGCGGATTTTAGTGGGTTTCGGGGGGGGTGTCAATGTGTTGTTGGCTTTTTATTATGCGGTTGCGTTCGTTGAGTTTGGCGTATTTGTAGTAGGAACCTGCGGCTTGAGTGAGGGAGATGGTGAGCCCGTCTGCGCCGTGTTTCCAGCCGCTTTTGATGAGATAACTGCGGATGAAGCTCCATATGCCGTGCAGCAGGGCGGCAAGGGGGCTGCTGGTTTTTTGCCCTGCGTTTTGCTCGGCATATAGACTGCTGTATTGCTGCATTTTGTTGATGAGGGCTTCGATGCTGTCGTAGGTGTAGTGGTTTAGCTTGCCGTGTAGGATTTTGGGGCTGTTGCCCGGGGGGATGATAAGGGCTTCGTGGACGGCGCGTTGGTTGTATTGGGTGTGGGTGCGGTTGTAGAGACGGGGGATGATGTCGGGCGACCAGCCGCAGCCTGTGATGGGGCGGCATTGGTAGTGGTTGATGCGGTTTAGGGCGTAGATGTTTTCAGGCTGCGTTAGGTCGGCTTGTTGGATGGCGGCGAGCAGCTCGGGGGTGATGATTTCGTCGCTGTCGATGTTGAGTATCCAGTCGTTTTTGGCTAGGGCAGCGGCGCGGTTTTTCATGTTGCCAAAGCCGTCAAAGGGGTGGTGGTGGATGGTTACGTTGGGGTATTGGGCGGCGATGGTTAGGGTGTTATCGGTTGAGCCGTTGTCCAGCAGTAGCACTTCGTTGAAGCTGGCGAGGGCGTTGAGCGCTTCGGCTAGGCAGCGTTCGGCGTTTTTGACGAGCATGGTTACGGTGATGGGGGTATTCATGGTTTAGCTTTTGAGTAGGGTGTAGGTGGCGGCGATTAGGCTGCTGATGAGTAGGATTGTGGCGATTTGTTTGGCGGCGGTGTCTAGGCGGCGTTGTTGTTGGCGGGTGAATAGGTTGCGGATGATGATTAGGATTAGGACGAATGCGCTGATTAGGGTGAGATAGCGGGTGAGCATGGTGGGTGTGATTAAGGCAGCCTGAAAATAGGAGAATGGTTTTCAGGCTGCCTTTATTGTTTGGGTTTTGGGGTTTAAGGCAGCCTGAAATGGGTAAACAATGTTTTCAGGCTGCCTTGGGGGGGGATTATTTATTGAGTTTGGCGGTGGCGGCTTTGTCTAGGCGGCAGTTGTCGGCAACCACGCTTTGTGGTGCGCCTGCTTTTTCGGCTACGGAGAGTTTGCCGCCGTCCACTTGGGCAAGTTTGCTGGCATCGGCGGGCATGGTGGTCCACATGGTGGTGCGCTCAGCGGGGTCGTTGCTGATAAAGCGGTTAAGCAGTTTGAAGCTGGTGTCGCGCCACATTCCGGGGGTAGTTACGCCGTTGATACGCACTTGGGCGACGATGGGTTGGTTGTTTTTGATGCCATACATGGCGGTGAGTTTGATGTTTTGCAGTTTGTTGTCTTGCAAGATTTGGCAGGTGTAGGCGACTTCTTTTTTGCTGTCAATTTCGCTTTGGGTTGAGGTTTGGCTGTTGGTGGCGGGGGTGAGCTCTTGCTCACCTTTGGGGGCGGCTTGGGCGGTGAGGATGGTGGTTGCGAGGATGGCAGTGGTTAGCATGGGGATGAGTTTCATGTTGTCTCCGTTTCGTTGGGGTGGCGGTTGCCACGACTGGGCGCGATTAGACTGCTTTTGGATGGGGTTGTCAAATGGGTTTGCGTTTGCTTTACATCTTTGGCGGGGGATTAGGCAGCCTGAAAGCGGGTTGCGGCGGGGGGATGAGGTTTCAGGCTGCTTGGGTTGGAATGTGCGATAGGCAGCCTGAAAAGGGCGATGGATTGGATTGTCGAGCGGCTGTCGTTCTATTGTTTTCAGGCTGCCTTTGAATGGATAAGGCAGCCTGAAAACGGCAATGGCGTTCCCATCGTTATCATTCAAACTGTTTGCGCTGGAAACTGGGCTGGGTGAAGCGTTCACCTGTGTGGATGTTTACGGCGGTGAGTTCTTCGCCCCAGAGTGCGCCTGTATCCAGCGACCAGATGTGTTTTTCGCGGCGGTAGCCCAGCGCCGACCAATGCCCGAAGATGATTTCATGGCTGGTGTGCTGGCGGTGGGGCGCGTCAAACCATGCGCGTTTGGGCGCAGGGATGCGCGCGTAGGTTTCTTTGTAGTCGTAGTCTAGGCTGTTGTCGGGGTTAAGCACGCGCATTCGGGTGAACACGTTGGTGATGAAGCGCAGACGGTCTATGCCTTGGCTTTCAGGCTGCCATTGGCTGGGGTGGTTGCCATACATTTGGGCGAAGAAGGCGCGGGCTTGGCTGCCTGCAATCTGCGCGGCGACTTCGTTGGCAAGCGCTTGCGCTTGGGGGATGCTCCAATCGGGGTGGATGCCTGCGTGCACCAGGGCGTGGCTTTCGGTGTGGCGCATCAGCGGCTGTTGGCGCAGCCAGTCGCGCATTTGTGGCATTTGCGGGTGGTTGAGGATGGCATCGAGGGTGTCGCGGTGTTTGAGTTTGCCGTAGCCGTGCATCAGAGCGAGCAGATGCAGGTCGTGGTTGCCGAGCACAATTTGCACGCTGTTTTCGTGTTGCATACAGTATTGCAGGCATTCTAGCGATTGCGGCCCGCGGTTGACGATGTCGCCCACCAGCCAAAGGGTGTCGCGGCTGGGGTTGAACTGGATTTGGTTGAGCAGGGCGGTGAACTCGGCGTAGCAGCCTTGTAGGTCGCCGATGGCGTAGTGGGACATAATATTTGGTACGAATGATGATAAGGGTGGGGATTGTAAGGCAGCCTGAAAGTTTGTGGCGGGCTTTTTCAGGCTGCCTTTTAGATGCGTTGCTTTATTGGCAAAACCTTGTTGCGCGAAACATTGCGTATAATCGCGCGCTTTTAACGTTACCAAAGGAAAACGAAATGGCTCAAAAAATGTTTGTGGCGGGCGCAAGTGGTGTGATTGGTTTGCCGTTGTGCAAAATGCTACTGGCGGCTGGGCATGAAGTGTATGGCACTACGCGCAGCTCCGCCAAAGCGCAAATGCTGATGGCGCACGGCATTAAGCCGATAATTATTGATGCGTTTGACGCCGATGGCTTGCTTAAAGAATTAGACGAAATCCGCCCTGATGTGGTTTTCCACGAGCTGACCGATTTGCCTGACGGCTTGGCGGCTGACCAAATGGAAGCGGCGTTGGTACGCAATGCGCGTATTCGCGATGAAGGCACGCGCAATTTGGTGCACGCGGCAAAAGCGGCGGGCGTGAAAAAAATCATCGCGCAGAGCATTGCGTTTGTGTATGCGCCCGATGCGCCGCAGCCTGTTACCGAGGATACGCCGCTGCTGGATTTTGCCGAGCCTGCTTACGGCGAAACCGCGCGCGCGGTGCACAGCTTGGAGCAACAAATCACCGCCGACCTCGCGTTTATCGGCGTGGTGCTGCGCTATGGCTGGCTGTATGGCGCGGGCACGGGCTTTGATGCGCCTGTGTATTTTACCCCGCCTGTGCACGCGAAAGCAGCGGCGCACGCGGCGGTGCTGGCGTTGCAATGCGAGCAATCGGGCATTTACAACGCGGCAGACGACGATGCGCGGCTGTCGAGCGAGAAGGCGAAACGCGAGCTGGGTTTGATGCGGGGTTTCGGTTGTAATGATTGATTAACGATTTTTGTTGTTTATCAATGTGTTAATGGTTTTCAGGCTGCCTTATCGGGGATGATGAGGCAGCCTGAAAATGCTTGGGCGAACGGGTTGGGCGTTTGTTTGATAACGGGGTTACAAGAGGCAGCCTGAAACGGGGAAATTCTGTTTTCAGGCTGCCTTTTACGGATACCGATAAAACCCCTCCGCCCCCAACGGCTCGCGCCCCAGCACCCGCGCAAAATCCGCCGTATCCACCACCGAACCTTGCGCCAGCAATTTCAGGCTGCCTTGCGACAAAAAGCCATTACTCAAAATATTCGTCAGCGGCAACGCAGGGCGCAGCAATCCCATGGGCAACGCCCACACCGCAGGCGCAGCACGATGATGCAGCGTTTGCCGCAAAATCGCCAAATACTCCGCCAACGTGGTTTTCAGGCTGCCTGCCATGTTCACCACCGCGCCATGCGGCAACGGCTGCGCCGCCATATTCGCCAACGCCTCCGCCACATCATTCGCGTGCACAGGCTGCAACGCAAACTGCCCGCCCGCAGGCAACACCAGCACAGGCAATCGCGCCAGCTTAATAAACAGCTCGCAGCTCGCCCCGCTGCGCCCAAACACCACGCTCGGACGCGCAATATTCACCCGCACGCCGCTCGCGCACACCGCCGCATCGCCACGCCCCTTGCTGCCCACAAACGCCACCTCATGCGCCGCGTCCGCGCCCAATGCCGACAACTGCACCCACGTTCGCACGCCCGCCGCCCGCGCCAAATGTGCCAACTGTTGCGGCGCGTGGTGATGCACCTGCTCCAACACATCGGCATGGCGGCTCATCACGCCAACGCAGTTCACCACGCAATCTTGCCCGTGCAGCAGGCGTTGCGCCGCGTCCAAATCCAGCCGCATTAAATCCAACTCCGCGTGCGATGGCGTGGTTACGTCGTGCTGCCGCTCGCGCAGGATTTTGGCTACGCGGCTGCCGATAAAGCCGCTGCCGCCGAGGATAAGAATGTTCATGTTGTATCACTCCAAAAGATTTTCAGGTTGCCTAAAAATACTCACTTCTCTTATTTGCAACATTTGCACACCCCGAATAAAAACGGATTATTTTTCATTATCAAACGTTTGTTAATTTATGTTTATTTTTGCAATTGACAGTTCATTTTTTTTTTTTCTAAAATCATCAAATTAACAACCACATTAATGAAATTGTAAAAAATGATTAAAAAATTAACGAGTGGAGTCGCTTATTTGGAAAAAGTCGCGGTTAAGTGAAAATTAA
The DNA here is from genome assembly GCA_963551505.1 of uncultured Kingella sp. Taxonomy (GTDB): domain Bacteria; phylum Pseudomonadota; class Gammaproteobacteria; order Burkholderiales; family Neisseriaceae; genus Kingella_B. The sequence continues at coordinate 11 of CAUVGV010000068.1, read as the reverse complement.
CAGCAATACAT